>NZ_LIWQ01000007.1:0-135042 GCF_012978795.1 Campylobacter sp. RM16188
GGATAACTTAATTTATAGTGGAGTGTAAAAGCAGGTAGCCGGCTAATATATCCCTTGTCCTTCCACGGCATCGGTTTTATCCTTATCATACTTAGCATACTCTTCATCGTAATCCTGATCCCAAATCAAGCTAGGAGAATATTTGTCATACCAAAAGATATTATCCGAATTAAAGTCTTCTTCCATCATCTTTTGCCTAAGATAATCTATCATATCCTCTATGGGAATATCCCATGCTATCTCATTTTCGAACTTCATCTTTACTACTCTTGTAGGAGTATTGTGTCTTTTCTTTTCATTATCCCACAGATAGGAAGGAGGTTCTAGTATAGCTTTTCCATCTTCGAGAATTCTTTGAAGAACTGTTAAAAATACCTCTCGTCTCTCTTCTGCTGTAAAGTCTTCATCTCCTAAAAAATTATAAAAAATTTGAAACGAGGCTTTGCTATCTATCATTGTTATCCAACAACCATAAGTCTCTTGATATATCAAGCCCATCTGATCTTTGGTATACATCTTAGAAGTTAAATTTATTCTTCCGTTAAAGAGCTTGGTATTCATAATTTATGCGATTGATTTAGGTTTGTATTATTTTACTAGATCAGAAAAATTTACAGCCTTACTTTCACCTATAAGCTGCTGAGCTCTCTTTGCATTGTTACACTCGGCACTCTCTTTAGCGCTTAGTTTATCTGCACTCTCACATTTTTTTATTGTTGCCTCTCTTGCGGCATCATTCTTTTCATAAAACTCTACCGTATTTACCTTTTCATCACCACAACCTGCAATACCTAAAATCATCATTGCAACAACTATAAAGCACATAGATTTTTTCATTATCTAACCTTTCAGTATGATATATGTAAATTATTGTATTAAAGTAATTATGAAATATTTATTAAGAACTTTTCAAGTTTACTTTATTTTACTGAAATAGCTAGTTCTGCATAGAATATAAGTTTTATTGTTTTAAATTTTGAAAAAACCTAAATTGATGATATAAAACTATAGTATATAATAATTTTTAATTAATTATAACTAAAAATTATTAAAATATATTATAAATTAAGTCCAGATTTACAATGTATTTTATATAATTACCATTATCAATATCTTAAAAGAAAGGATTGTGCTTAAATAAAATAACAGAATATCAATTATATTGCTTTTGATTTTTTCAATTCAGTTTTTAATCAATAGGTTTAAGCTATAAAATAGCGAAAATATCTTTTAAAGCTCGTAAACACGGGCAGATAAATAGGAGTCTTACAATGAAAGAAATAATTGTTATAGAAAATTCTAATAACTTTGACCATAGAGATATAGTAGACATACTTAAGTCCAATAATTGCGATGTGCCGCAAGAAAAACTACTATGATATTTTTAGACAATATGACTATTATGCCCTTGCAAAATTAGGAGACAAGACCGTAGGCTTCCTGCAAGCATTTAGTGATAGGGATAATTTTGCTACTAGCTATTTGTATGCGATATCAGTTCATAAAGATTACCAGCGAAAAGGAATAGGTAGAGCTTTAATGACGGCTTTTAATAAAAATTTGCCCATACCACAACTTGGAGTATAGTTCCAAAAAAATTAGAGACTGCAGACAAATTTTTATCTGCGTTTGGGTTTAATGATAAGTCCGAACACTACAAAGTTTACGCTAGATTAAGAAACACCGCTGATAAGTAATATTTGCAAGAAATTTAATACTAAAAATACGCAGATATTCAACAATGAGAAATCCTAGTGATAAAACATAGTATATTATCATTAGGATTCTTGATATATTAATGAATTAGATATATTTCTTATTATGCAGCAAATGGAAAAAAACTAATATTTAATAGATGACAATAATTACGTGAGATTCTGTCATGACAGATCCTTTATAGTAAATGTTTCTATAGCTTAAAAAATACCTATTATTTGAAGTTATGAGGGAATTCTGGCCTATTTTATGATGAGAGTCTTGTGCGTTTGCTACATATTGGCAGTATTTTTTATCATACCTATACTCCTACTCCTTGTTAATCCTGAAACAATCGCTATTGCATCTCTTCTAGCCTCTACTACGCTATATACACTCGATCTAAACTCATTGAGCTTAAGTTTTATGTTTTTGCCATTAGAATCTCTATATCTTATGCAAAAACTTTTGATATCGCTTTGGTTAACTCTCACATATAATTCTTTTGGTTCACCCACTACCCTTACATAGTTTTTATTTTTTATTGGAAGTTTTCTAACATCTTTATTAGATAAGTATTTTGTAGTTTTATTTGCCACAAAATACCCTTAAAATCGTTATTGCGATAACTATTAGGTCTCTACTTCAAAAGTAGTTTTGCTAGAGACCTCATTTGAGACCTATTTAAGCTACAACGAAGTATATATAAAATGAAACAAAAATACTATAAAATACAAAAATGCCCCTAAACTACAGCGTTTGAGTGAAGTAAAAGTAATTGAAATACAATGAAAGTTAGGTCAAAAAAGTAATAGGTTTGGAAGCGAGGGGGATCGAACCCCTGTCCAAAAACAAACCGAACACAGCCTCTACACGCTTAGCAAAAGTGAAATTTTCATCTAGCAAAGCTCACTTTCCAAAACCAAAAGCTAGACTAAGACAAAATTTCAGCTTGAAGCTTGTCAAACTACAAACCTACTCTATCTAGGGTTACTCGCTTATGTTTTTAGATAGTATCAAAACAAGCAAGGCTCAACTGAACTTACGCAGCTTTAGCGTAAGCAGGAGCGAATTTAACGTTATTTGCGTTTAATTTTAATTTGAGCTTTTTACGCTTTGCTCAAAGCGACGTGCCACCATGACCGCTCTGCTCCTGTCGAAGCCAAGTCGCTCCCATAGAAAGTCGCGTATTGTAGTTTATTTTTATTTTTTTGTCAAACATCAAGCTTTGATGGAATTTTTACAACCAAAGGATTTAAAACGCTAAAAAATTCCGAATCCGACTCTATATCATCGCGATATTTACCAAACTGATCACTTACAATCAAGAGCCAATCGACAAATTCATCATTTGCTGGCTTAGTAAGATCTCTTGCTTCAGAACAGACCTCTTCGCTAAGAGAGGCTAGCTTTAAAATAGGTTCAACCTTCATAAATGATGCTGCGGATTTTATATTATGAAAAATTCTAAATAGCTCTTCGATATTATTTTTAAATTTATCTTGTCTTGTAAGTCCTATGATCAAAGGCTCCATCAAATCACACATTAAAGAGTAGTGAGATAGGAATTCTTCAACGATATCATAAGAGTAGTCAATCTCAAGATTTTTTAATATGCCCATACTTCCATCCTTAAATATTCAGGGCAATTGTATCATTTTTTTGATAAAATTAATCAAGTATAAACATAAAAGGCAGGGAAAATGAGCCAAAAAGAGCAAAAAATTAACGTAAATAATATAAAAAATAAGAAAAATTTAGAACCTGTAGTTATGATTACGGCTTATGATGCACTATTTGCCAAGCTGTTTGAAGAGTATGTGGATATCATACTCATAGGCGATAGCTTAAACATGAGCTTTAACGGCAAAAAAGACACCCTAAGCGCTACAATGGATATGATGTTATACCACGCTACGGCTGTAGCAAACGGAACTAAAAGAGCATTGACGGTAGCCGATATGCCTTTTGGTAGCTACACCGATGAAAGAACAGCTCTTAAAAACGCCATCAAATTTATCCAAAAAAGCGGAGTTGATGCCGTCAAGCTTGAAGGCGGCAGAAATATGGCGACTACCATAAAAAAGCTTTGCGAAAACAGCATAAGCGTCATGGGACACATAGGGCTTATGCCTCAGCAGGTTAGGTATGAAGGCGGATACAAGATAAAGGGTCGCAAGGAAGACGAAGCGAAAAATTTGATAAAAGACGCAAAGGCTCTTGAAGAAGCGGGAGTATTTGCGATCGTGGTAGAAGGCACCCTTAGCGACGTGGCAAAAGAGATAGCAAATAGCGTAAATGTGCCTGTAATCGGCATAGGCTCGGGAGTTGATGTCGATGGGCAGGTTCTTGTATTTTCCGATATGCTTGGGTTTTTTGAGGAGTTCAAGCCAAAATTCGTAAAAAGATATCTAAATGGAGCGAATTTAGTAAAAGAAGCGGTTAAAGCTTATGCAAACGAGGTTAAAGCAAGAGCTTTTCCAAGTGAAGAATTCGAATATAAAAGATAAATTTAATAGCAAAAGGAGAGAAATTGAAAATTATAAAAATTTTATTTTTGACTGTATTGTTAGGCGCTCAAGTTTTTGCTACTACAAACTTAAAAAACGCAGCCAAAGAAGCTTTTGATAAAAAAGACTACATAAAAGCTAGTGAAATTTTAAAAGAACTTTGCGATAAAAACGACGGATACGGCTGTGCTGCACTTGCAAATATGCACTACAACGCTATCGGAGTTGCAAAAGATCAAAATTTAGCTTACGAGCTTTTTAGTAAAGCTTGCGATCTTGATAACGGCACAGGTTGTTTTGATCTTGCGCTTATTTATAAAAAAGGCGAGCTCGTAAAACGCGATTTCAAAAAAATCGCCGAGCTTTATACAAAGGCGTGTGAGCTTAAAGAAGATAGTGCTTGTGCAAATTTAGGGCTTATGTATGATAAGGGCGAAGCTGTAGAAAAAGATCACAAAAAGGCTAAAGATCTATACTACAAGGCTTGCCATCTAAACAACGCGGTAGGGTGCTATAACTTCGCATTGATGTATTACGAGGGCAAAAACGTCCCAAAAGATGATAAAAAGGCATTTAAATTTTTTGACAAAGCTTGCTACATCAAGAGCCCCCATGCTTGCCACGCACTTGGCGTGATGTATGAGCACGGATATGGCGTGGAGTCAAATGTATATTACGCCTACGACTCTTACTCTACGGCTTGTAAGATGCTAAACAGCGACGCATGCGCGGCAATAGGTATAGAATTTAAAAACGGCAAAATCGATAAAACAACTTACGATAAATACGAATCCGAAGCAGAAGCCTGCAAGCTTGGAGATAAGAATTCGTGCGAGATTATCAAGGAGCGTTTGGCTAAATTTTAGCCTTAAAATTTTGGCTAGATTTACTGGATAAATAAACAAGGCGTTTTATAATCCAGCCTGCTCTAAAAAGGCGGCTTTTATATCGCAAATTCATTTGTTTTGGCGCGACATAAATTTGATAAAGCGGATATTTTAGATCCAAATTTGCATGACAAGATTAAAATTTCAGCCTTTTGACAACTTAAAGCAAATTTAATGTAAAATCACCTCAATAAATTTAAAAAGTTAAGATATGGACAGAATCGTAGAAATAGAAAAAGTAAGCTTTGAAAGCGAGTTTGAAACATCGCTTCGCCCTGCAAAATTTGAAGATTACATCGGACAAGAAAAGATAAAGCAAAATTTAGATGTGTTTATCAAGGCTGCCAAAAAGCGCGGAGAGTGTCTTGATCACGTGCTTTTTTACGGACCTCCGGGGCTTGGCAAGACCACTCTTGCGCACATCATCTCAAACGAAATGGGTGTAAGTATCAAGATGACAGCGGCTCCGATGATAGAAAAGAGTGGCGATCTAGCGGCCGTGCTTACAAATTTACAAGAGGGCGATGTGCTGTTTATCGATGAAATTCACCGCCTAAGCTCTGCTATCGAAGAGGTGCTTTATCCTGCGATGGAGGACTTTAGGCTTGATATCATCATAGGCTCAGGACCTGCGGCGCAAACGATCAAGATCGACCTGCCGAAATTTACGCTTATCGGTGCTACGACGCGAGCGGGTATGATTTCAGCTCCGCTTAGAGATCGCTTCGGGATGGACTTTAGACTGCAATTTTATAGCCATGAGGAGCTAGCCAGAATCGTTCAAATAGCCTCGGTAAAGCTTGGCAAAGAGTGCGAAAAAAGTGCCGCTCTTGAAGTCGCAAGAAGGGCGCGTGCAACCCCAAGGATCGCACTTAGGCTACTAAAGCGAATTCGGGATTTTGCCGAAGTAAATGATGAGCTCATCATCTCGCAAAAACGTGCCAAAGAAGCTCTTGACGCGCTTGGAGTAAATGAGATCGGCTTTGATGAAATGGATATAAAGTATCTTGAAATTCTGCTTGACGCCAAACGCAAGCCTTTAGGGCTAAATACTATAGCCGCGGCACTTAGCGAGGATGAAGGCACGATAGAAGACGTTATAGAGCCTTACTTGTTAGCAAACGGCTTTATCGAGCGCACCGCAAAAGGTCGCATCGCAAGCGGAAAATGCTACGATACGTTTAAGCTTAAATTTAAAGATGAAAAAGGGCTTTTTGACGGATAAATTTATCTGCGTTATAAGGCTAAAATTATGAGAAATTATCCCAAATAATCTAAAATTTTAGCCGGCGGGTTTGCTTTGTCGTTTAAATTTGAATTTATATATTAAAATGCTAAGAAAATTTAAAATTGCTCTAATTTAGCCGATATGGCTAATTGTCGGTTAAAAATTCTTGCAAATTTTATGTAAAGAGGATATGGATGGTTAAAAATAGTAAAATTTTCTTTGGTATATTTGTATTTTTCGCACTTTGCCTTCTGCTTTATCTTTTTAAGCCGTTTTTGCTAAACATCTTTATCGCGATGCTATTGGCGGTTGCGACATCAAACATAAACGTAAAATTTTTAAAGCTTACAAAGCACAGAGAAACACTATCCGCCGCTCTTACTACGGCGATTTTATTTTTGCTATTTATCGCGCCCTTTCTTTATGCCGTCATCGCGCTGGCAAAGCACGCAGCAAGCTTTAACATGGATTATGTAAGCAATACGATTGATTACATTAAAAACTATGATTTTGCGTTACCTGCGCCAATTGAGTTCCTAGAGCCTAAATTTAAAGAGTTAATTACGGAAATCGACTTTAAAGTGATCTCGGCTAAAATCATCTCAAATTTAGCAGAAATTGGCAAATTTAGCGCAAATTTTTTAGTCGATATGGTGATGATTATTATATTTTTCTTTTTTTCGATTCTATACGGAAGCGACCTTATCAAATACTTAAAAAAAGCCGTTCCTATGAAGCCTGAAGACACCGAATACATCCTAAGCGAAGTGGCTAACGTAATGAGCGTAGTTTTTTACTCGATAATCATAAATACTATTTTTCAAGGATTTTTGTTCGCTATCATCGCAATGATTTACGGATATAGCGGATTTTTAATGGGAATTTTGTTTGGATTTGCCACGCTTGTACCGATTGTAGGTGGATTTTTGGTCTGGGGACCGATTAGTATTTATGAATTTGCCAACGGTAACTTAAGCGGCGCTATCGTCATTGCGGTTTATAACATCGTGGTTATCTCCATCGTTGCCGATACGCTTTTAAAACCTCTTATAATAAAATTTATAAACGATCGCTTGGTGAGAATTCCGACCAAGATAAACGAGATGCTTATCTTTTTTGCTATGATTGCCGGAATTACGACATTTGGGTTTTGGGGCATTATCCTTGGACCTGCAATAGTTACGTTTTTCTTATCGACTATCAAGCTTTACGTCTTACTTAAAGAGCGGTCGGTGGTATAAATTTGATCCTTTAGCCGATTTAAATTCGGCTAATCAATCTTGCAAATTTAGCTACTCGTCTTACTAATCAAATTTCATATCAATCTCACTTTGGTCTTAAATATAAATTTTAAGTTGTTAAAGTTCAAAAATACGATTTTAAGGGCTATAAATAGTAAAATTTTAAGCTTAAAAAGCAAATTTTAAGCTTTTTGTATGATATAATTTTTAAGTATATCTTTTAATATTATATTTTAATATTAATTATAACTAATATCTTACAAGGAGTTTTCATGAGATTGATTAAGCTTAGCTTGGCAGCAGCCGTGATAGGCTGCTTTGGTGTTGCAAACGCTTCTGATTCGCTTGTAGACGCTCTTACGGGCGGCAAATTAAACGGCAAGGTTCAAGCCACATACGTAGATCAAAAAGACGAAAGAAGCAGTGTGCACGACGAAGAGCTTCTTGGTGTGCAGTTTGAGCTTGGCTATACAACAGGTTCATTTTACGGCTTTAGATTAGGTGTTACGGGGCAGGCGAATTTACTGCCGATCAACGAGAAAAAAAAGAACAACACAATGTATGATAAAGAGTGGAGAACAGAGGGTTTTGTACTATCTGAAGCATACATCGGCTATATGCTTAATCAAACCGATATCAAATTCGGTCGTCAATACGTTACTACTCCGCTTGTAGCGGGCAACTACACTCGTGCTTTTAAAGAGGCTTTCGAGGGTCTTACCATAAGAGATAAGTCGCTTCCAAATACGACTTTAATAGGCGGTTGGTATTATAAATTCCAAGGTAGAAGTGCCGTAGTTTCAGGGCACAAAAACGGTCATGCACCTAAATTTAAAGACAAAACCATCATAGGCGGCATGGGACCTGTGGCGTTTAAATTTGACAACATCTTTACAGGCGCTATCATAAATGAGCCTATGGAAAATTTGAAATTAACAGGTGCTTATGCAAGAGTAACCGATCTTGAAGCAAAACCAAGCGCAAAAGGCGATATAAATTTATTTTTAGCCGAAATGAATCTAAAATTCCCTCTTGAGCTATTTAGCTTGGGTTTTGATGCAAACTACAAAGGCTCTCGCACAACCGATACGCTTGATAATTTAAACTACGAAGGCGATATGCTTGGATTTAGAGCCGGAATTTACGATCTGGCAGGATTTAACGCGAGCTACGCATATACAACGGTAAGCGATGATGACGCTTTACTCTTTGGTGTTGGAAACGGTCCTGGATCATACACTTTCTTGCCTATTCGCGGACCTTTTGTCTTTACAGGCTTTGCAGGAATGGATACTCACAAATTTATACTTGGATATGATTTTGGCGCCATAGGGCTAAACGGCCTTAAAACCTCGTTTCAATACGTAAAAGGCGAGCAAGACGCCCCTAACGTAAATGCGGGCGCGACTAAAAAAGGTGAGAGAATGGATATAGAAGGCTGGGCTGCAATAGCAAGCTATAACATTCCTCAAGTTAAAGGCTTGTCCGCATCGGTAACTTATGTCGAGCTTGAAAGAGAGAACTACGACACTGCAAACAAAGTTACAAAAACAGATCAAAACGAACTTTGGCTACAACTTGGGTATAAATTTGATCTGCTAAATTAATTTTTGACACCTCGGGGCGTATAACCGCCCCCCCCTCTTTTTTCTAATCAAAATTTAAACGCTTTTTGTTATCTTAGATATGCTAAAATTTCATAACTTATCACAAAGGAGATATTATGAAAAAGATTTTGTTACTCGGTGCTATTTTGGTGTCAAATTTTTATGCATTAGAGTGCACAAAAATTTACGGAAACGGCACAAATGAGCTTAAGCTGGCTACAGGAAGTCCAGGAGAACTTGGTTTAGTAGAGGAATTAGCGCAGAAATTTAACGCTAAAAACGATACTAAAATTTGCTGGATCAAAGCAGGTAGTGGCAAAGGATTAAGCTTACTCAAAGAGGGCAAGGTAGATATCTCTATGACCCACTCGCCAAAAGAAGAAAAGGCTCTGGTGTCACAAGGACTAGCCAAAAACCGCACTCTAATCGGCTCAAATGAATTTTATATCATAGGACCCAAGGAAGATCCGGCGGGCATAAAAACGGCAAAAACGGCCTCTGAAGCATATGCAAAGATAGCAAACGCAAAAGCTTTGTTTTACACAAGAGACGATAAAAGCGGAACGCACGTAAAAGAGCTTAGTATATGGAAGCTAGCAAACATCGAGCCAAGCGGAGAGTGGTACAAGCCAAATCGCGACTTTATGATGGCTACTCTACGAAAAGCAGACGAGACGAAAGGGTATTTTATGAGCGATTCAAGCACTTATAAGATGATAAAAGATGAGCTAAAAAATAGCGATGTTTTATTTTCCGGTGATGAAGTACTTATAAACGTCTATGCAGCAATGAGCGCGAAAGACGCTCCTAAAGCGGCTGATGAGTTTATAGAATTTTTAAAAGGCAACGAGGCTCAAGAGATATTTAAAAACTACGGCAAGCAAAAATTTGGAACAGCTTTATACGAAGATGCGCAATATGCTAAAAAATACTTTGTAGAATAGATAATCAAAGCGGGCTTTTATAAATAAAGTCCGCTTTATCAATTGCAAATTTGATTCAAAATACTTCCCCGCCAAATTTAATTTAACAAAACGATTGCGAATATTTAAACCCTTTCTTGTATATAAGGTCTACGGCTTAAGCAACCTAAAACCGCACCAAGAAAAACTGAAGAATTCCAAAGCTAATAGCCAATCAAACTAAACTTTTTAGAATAAAAAGTAAGAAATTTTATTTTAATAAACTAAATTCAAATTTCTCATTCAACAACCATATATTCGCAAAAGAATTTTACTAATTTAAGATTTTGTCCTTAGTAAAATTTTATTTGAAGCATATCAAAAAACGATGATAGAAACTATCGGAGTAAATTTTAAGGGAGATTTTCATCTCCCTCTGGCTACTTTATTACAGCCATCTTTCTACGCATATAAGCGATTTTGCTTTGAAGCGGAAGGTGTTTTGGGCAGTTATCCTCGCACGCTAGCAAGGTCATACAACCAAACACTCCGTCATCATCGCCTATAAGCTCGTAAAAGTCCTCATCGGTTCTCTTATCAAGCGCATCGATCTTAAATCTCGCAACACGGTTAAGCCCCACGGCACCGATAAAATCAGGTCTCATTATCGCAGTTCCGCAAGCGGCTACGCAAATTCCGCACTCTATACATCTATCAAGCTCAAAAACCTCTTGCGCCACTTCAGGCTCAACTTTTTCTTCAAGCTTGCTTATATCAGTCTCGTGATCGGTATGTATCCAGCTTTCTACGCGCTTACTCATAGCGTTCATCCAGTTGCCCGTATCTACGCTTAGATCTTTTAAAAGCTTAAACACAGGAAGCGGCATAAGCTCGATAACTCCGCTTTCAAAATCTTTAGTAAGGGTTCTGCAGGCAAGCACAGGCTTACCATTTACCAGCATTGCGCAACTTCCGCAAATTCCCGCGCGACACACAAAGTCAAAGCTAAGATCAGGATCAAATTTCTCACGAATTTGATTAAGCGCGATAAATAGCGACATACCCGGTGTCTCCTCAAGCTCATAAGTCGCAAAATGCGGCTTTGAAATTTTGCTTAATGGATTATATTTAAAAGCTTTTATCGTAATTTTTCTACTCATATCCTATACCTGCTCTTTCATTTGGTGCTTTATATTTTGGTTGTAATTCATAAGGCATAAGTGCATTTTGAATTTCATATCTACCTTTGCCTTCTGCCTCCATTTTAGCGCGAATTTCATCAACTTCTTTTTGGCGAACTGCGCTATCTGGGTGCTCGATGATGTTTCCTTTGGCTCCGTATCCTCTAAATGCAGGTGGAATTTCCATCTTCATTATATCAAGCGGTTCGTATTCAACTGTTGGCATTGTAGCGCCCTCTTTCCAGCTTGTTAGAGTTCTGTTTAGCCAGTTTGCATCATCTCTTTTCGGATAATCCTCTCTACTGTGAGCGCCGCGGCTTTCGGTTCTAAGAAGCGCGCCGTAAGCTACACAAAGAGCAAGTTTTAGCATCTTTGGTACGCGGTAAGCCTCTTCAAGTTCAGGATTGCCAAATAGATTTTTGTTTGCAACTTTAACGTCAAGCGAGTGTTTATAAAGCTCTTCAAGCTCTCTTACGGCTGTCTCAAGCCCTTCGCCTGTTCTAAAAATCGCAACATAATCCCACATGATGTCTTTCATCTTGTTTTTGATCTCAAATACGTTAAATTTACCCTCTTTATCAAGGAGTCCTTGCAGGTAGTCGTTTTGAGATTTTACGAATTTTTCTATATCTTTTGTATTTATCTCTATATCGTGGCTCTTGCAGTAATCAGCAAAATAATCACCCACAATCATACCCGCAACAACCGTTTCGGAAACAGAGTTTCCGCCAAGGCGGTTAAATCCGTGCATATCCCAGCAAGCAGCCTCGCCGGCGCTAAATAAGCCTGCCAATGTCGGGCTTTCGCCGTTTGGCTTGGTTTTGATACCGCCCATTGAATAATGCTGCATAGGAAGTATCGGCGCCCAGCCTTTACCGATTCCGTTTTCATCAAGCTCGGTATCTGCAGGATCTATGCCGTTAAATATCTCGCAAATTTCTTGAACGTCGCGTAAATTTTTCTCGATATGCTCACGACCAAGTATGCTTATATCAAGCCACACGTGCTCGCCGTAAGGGCTTTTTACGCCTTTGCCTTTTCTTATATGCTCCATGATACGACGACTTACGACGTCACGGCTTGCAAGCTCTTTTTTCTCAGGCTCATAATCAGGCATAAAGCGGTATCCGTCCACATCACGCAAAATTCCGCCGTCACCGCGACAACCTTCTGTTAATAAAATTCCGCTTGGAACGATCGGTGTTGGGTGAAACTGAACCGCTTCCATATTACCAAGTTGCGCGATACCCGTTTCAAGAGCGATCGCCGCACCGATACCTTCGCAAACTACGGCATTTGTAGTGTGTTTATATACTCTTCCGTATCCGCCTGTTGCTATCAAGGTGCCTTTTGAAACGTAAGCCGTGATCTCGCCATTTACTAAATCTCTTACGATAGCGCCGTAGCAGCGGTTGTTTTGGTGGATTAGAGCGATAGCCTCTTTTCTATCGTGAATTTCAACGTTATGTTTTAACGCTTCGTTTGCCACGGCAAAAAGCATAGTATGACCCGTAGCGTCAGCCGTATAGCAGGTTCTCCATTTTTTAGTACCGCCAAAGTCGCGGCTGTGAATAAGCCCGTGAACCTCTTCTTTTTCTACTATGGTTGTCTTTTGAGCGTTGATAATAGCACTTCTTTCGCCTTTGGTAATTCTCGTCCAAGGCACACCCCAAGCGGCAAGCTCACGGATAGCTTTTGGAGCTGTTTGACAAAACATTCTAGCCACTTCTTGATCGCAACCCCAGTCGCTTCCTTTTACCGTATCGGCAAAGTGCACATCCTCATTATCGCCTTCACTCATTTTAGAATTTCCAAGGCTCGCTTGCATACCGCCTTGAGCAGCCGCAGAGTGAGATCTCTTAACAGGGATTAAACTCAAAACGATAGTGCTAAGTCCCTTTTCTCCTGCAGCAACCGCAGCTCTAAGTCCTGCAAGTCCGCCGCCTATAACCAATGCATCACAATATTTTATATTCATTACTAGCTCCTATCTACTAACTAAGGCTGATCCAGACAAAGTCCGCAATCAAAGCGATCACGGCTAGCCCGCCAAAAACCGCAAATATAACTGTTCTAGCCTTATTTCTCTTAGCTAGCATTTCGGCTCTATTAACACCCTCTATACTCACCCATTTTACATATAGTCTATACATACCTACACCTGCATGAACAACCATGAAGACAAGTAAAGCAAGGTAGAAAAACTCAAGTCTAGCAAAATTTAAAGCAGAGCTATCGGCAGTGATATGTCCGCCAAAAACTATATCCACTAAGTGTCCGCTTGCCGCGAAAAATAGCGCGAATCCGGTTAAAAACTGAAACCACCAAAGTGTAGTATCTAGGTGTCTGATGCGATCTTTGTGTCCTCTAAACATCAAATACTGTCTAAAATTCGCAGGAAATTTTCGCATAGCCAAAAACGCATGAGCGATAAAAACTACAAAAATTATAGCCGCTATGACGTTTGTAATCCACCAAGTGGATTCACCAAACAGAAATTTAGCCTCGGCAAAACCTACAACCGCATTAAAAGCGTCCTTGCCAAACAAGATAGTTGATGTAAAAACCATATGACAAAGAATAAAACAGGCGAGAATAAATCCCGTGATACTCTGCCATCTGTCCCAAACCGCCGGCAAACGACTCTTTTTGCAGTCCGCCTGCCTCCCCAAGAAACCTTCGATTAGCCCACTCATGAGCACTCCTATATTGAAATTTGTTATTAATAACTTATAATAATTTTAAATTATAAATTTAAAATTTAATTGTTATATTATCACAAAGCAACTTTAAATAGATTTAAAATTATGTCTATTTTTATCTCTTAAATAGAAGTAAGCAAGCACTCCTGCAAGAAGCATTACAAGAGATAGAATTTGCCCCATCGAAAGACCTAAAAATACAAATCCAAGCCCGAAATCAGGCTCTCTGTAAAACTCGCATATAAATCTTGCTATGGTGTATAAAATGGCATATAAAGCTATGAGTTCGCCGTCAAATTTCTTAAATTTTCGATAAGTAAATAAAATTAAAAATATCACAACGCCTTCTAAAACCGCTTCATAAATTTGAGAAGGGTGTCTAAGCATACCTGCTACATATATCCCCCAAGGCACGTCCGTAACCCTGCCAAAAAGCTCTTGATTTAAGAAATTTCCGATTCGTCCGAAAAAATATCCAAGCGGGATACTTAGCGCAACTAGATCAAGTAAAGCCCAAGTATTTTGCTTGTATTTTTTACAAAACGCCCACGTAGCAAGCAAAAATCCAACTACCGCACCATGATAACTCATGCCGCGAATTCCTACGAATTCTCCGTTGTAAAAAGGATTAAAAATTTGCCAAGGTTGAGTTATATAATAAAGTGTATTTGGGTCGTAAATGAGTATATATCCGACTCTAGCGCCTAAAATAACGCCTATCTCAACCCAGAAAAAATAGTTATCAAGAAGCGAATTTGAGATATTAACCTTATCAAATTTAACGATAAATTTAGCCACGCCCAGTGCAACAAGCAAAGCCAAAACATACATCAGCCCGTACCAATGAACACTTATACCGAAAATTTTAAAAGCTACGGGATCAAAGTTATTGTAAATTTCGTTCCACCAACTCATCTAGGAACGACCCTTATTTTAAGAGTCTTTTCAAGTCCGCCGGTAAAATCTTCAAAAAGATATCCAAGTCCGCGGTAAAATTTGCTTTTTGCCTCTTTTTGAAGCGTAGGAGCGAGTTTTGCAGCATAAGGAAGCAGATATGAGCTTAAAAACACGCCTAAAATTTCCTCTGTCTTTTCATTGGCTTCAAGCTTTAAGATAGCCGATAAAAACGATAGCTGATTGCTTATGCTGTCTATCTTTGATGATTTTAAATTCGGCTCAAATCCGCAAATTTGATAAAGCTTGGCAAGCCTTTCATCATCGCCTTTGAAAAAATATGTAGCGAGAAAATACTTTTGCAAATTCTTAAAGTCAGCCTCTATATCCTTTATATCTTCGCTCTCAATCGCTTCTTTATAAAGAGATCTTCCTTTATTATTGGCTTGGCTATCATTTTGCAAAAACCACTCGCCGTTTTTCTTGATCTGTTCAAAAATTTGATCATTTAACGAATTTGAAAAACCGACAGCAAAAACTCTACACACAACCGAATAAAATTCGCCAAGCTTCATCATAGTCCTTTTAAATTTTTGTGATTTTACTAAATTTAAATTTTCTTAAACCTTAGGCGAATTGAATTTAAAACAACGGTTACCGAGCTAAAGCACATAGCAATCGCTCCATAAACCGGAGTTAAAACTATCTTAAATACCGGATAGAGCGCACCTGCAGCCACAGGGATACAGATTAGATTATAGATAAATGCCCAGAATAAATTTTCCTTGATCGTTTTCATCGTATCTTTAGCCAAATTTATCGCTTTAACAACGCTTTCAAGGTCATTTTTGATAAGAACTATATCGCCCGCGTCCTTTGCTATGTCGGCTCCACTGCTCATGGCTATGCCGATATCAGCTTGCTTAAGCGAAGGCGAATCGTTTATGCCGTCTCCTATAAACACGACCTTGGCGTCCTTTTGAAGCTCTTTGATAATCTCAAATTTTTCATTAGGCAAAACTCCTGCAAAGACCTTTTCGATACCGATCTTTAGCGCTACGTTTTTAGCGGTAAAAACATTATCCCCCGTTAGCATTACAGGAATTATATTTTTATTTTTCAGCTCGTCTATAATCTCTTTAGCATTTTCCTTTAAGGTATCGCTAAGGCTTATAAATCCTACGAATTTTTTCCTTATTGCAGCCAAAACCACGCCATTTCCGTCATTTTGCATCTTTAAAATTTGCTCTTTTGAAGAATCGGGAATCTCTATGCCAAATTCTTTCAAAAAGCCTTCATTGCCCACGACTATCTCGCTTTCATCAAGGCTTCTTATGCCTTTTCCTGCGATATTTTCAAAACCACTGTCGTTGCCTAAAATTTTAAGATCAAGCTCGTTTGCATACTCAACAATCGCTTTTGATATAGGGTGCGAGCTTTTTGCTTCAAGAGCTGCGATTAGAGCCAAATCATCTTCGTTTATATCGGTAAAATTAACCGAAATTTCACCTTTTGTAAGAGTGCCGGTTTTATCAAATATCGCGTATTTGGCGGTGTGAAGCACCTCTATGACTTCGGGATTTTTTATCAAAATTCCGTTTTTAGCGCCCAAAGAAAGTGATGAGATAATAGCAATAGGAGTAGCCAGCCCAAGCGCACAAGGACAAGATATGATAAGTACGCAAATCGCACTTAAAACGCCTTGCACAGCATTTCCGGTAACTGCAAACCAGATCAAAAACGTAACCACGGCTATAATAATAACGGTCGGCACAAAGATATTTGCAACCCTATCGGCAAATCGACTAATCGGCATTTTTTTCGTGCTGGCATCGCTTAATAGATGTAAAATTTGAGCTAGCAAAGTTTGATTTGACGGCTTTGTAACTTTTACATTCAGATAGCCGTTTGTGTTTATGGTGCCTGCGTTTACCTCATCGCCCGTTTTTTTATACACAGGCAGGCTCTCGCCCGTAAGCATAGACATGTCAAGCTCGGCTCCGCCGTTTATGATAACTCCGTCGCAAGGCACGTGAAAACCCGCTTTTACCATTACGATGTCGCCTATTTTTAGGTTTTGCACATCTGTTTCTATGGCCTGTCCGTCAGGCTTTAGCACTAAAGCTACCTTAGGGGAAAGATCCATAAGGCTTTTTAGATAATCCCCCGCCCTAGCCTTTGAGCGCTCCTCAAGAAATTTGCCAAGCAGGATAAAAGTAATAATCATCGCAGAGCCTGAAACATACATATGGCGCATATTTTCAGGCATCAAATTTGGGGCTAAAAAGACAAACACCGAGTAAAGAAACGCCATCGAAGTGCCAAGCGCTACAAGCACGTTCATATCGTAATTTCTGTTTTTAAGCGCGCCGTAAGCGTGCACGAAAAACTCCTTACCGCAAACCGCAAGAGCGATGAATGCCAAAAAGAGCATCACAAATGCTTTTAGCTCGCTCATACTTCCAGTCATCTCAAGCCACATTATTACAGCGCTTATTACCGCTGCGGCGATAAAGTTGTTGCGTAGGTTTTTTATATGCAAGGCTCTTTTTTTCTCAAATTCGCTCATATCCTTAGCGATCTCGTAGCCTAGCTTTTTGATCTTTTCTTCAAGCTTGGTTCTTACTTCTTCACTAGCTACTATAAATTCGCCCGTAGCATTAGCAAAGCTAACCTTAGCGTCCTCTACGCCATCCATCTTTTTAGCGACTCTTTCTATAGCGTTTGAACAATTCACGCAGGTCATGCCCGCGATATTGAGCTTGATACTTTTTGACATAGCTAAATCTGCTCTATCACTTCAAATCCAAGATCATCAAGCTCGGATATAAATTTACTTACATCTTTATCGTCTAAATTTACACTAACCACTTTTGGCTCACGACTTAAATCAACTTCAATCGTTCCGAATTCATCTTCAAGCGCGCTTTTTATGGTATTTGCGCAGTTTTGACAATGCACATTGGCAACTTTAAAATGTTTCATAGAATTTCCTTTATCATGTGATAATATTTATGCGAATTTATCGTCATTTCCTGATTGATTACAAAGCCTAGTCTCTCGTAAAATTCTCTCTCTTTTACCTTATCTTGTTCTACTATCAAAGATACTTTTTCATACTCTTTGAGTTTAGCCACTTCAAATATAAATTTTATTAGCTTTCCTGCAATTCCCTGCCCGCGAAATCTCTCATCAACAGCTATACTATCGATATAAAACTCATCCTCAAAGCACTCTTTTTCTACTTTAGCGGCCGGATTAAATTTCTTAAGATGTTCTAAAATAGGAGCGTCAAGACTATTTGCATCTCCTCCATAGTAGGCGCAAACGGCTGCAACTATATCCTTTTCGTGTTTAAAAACATAAACGTTTTTATAACTTAATCTGTTAATATCCTGAACAAAAAAAGAGGTTAGAATTTCGTTACTTTTTAACTTGTCGGTAGTTCCGCTAAGTGCAAAAGCGATATCATCCATAGCTAAATTCAGTAGTTCGATACAACGCAAAGCGTCTTGTTTGGTAGCTTGTGTAATCATTTGGTAATTATAGTATTTTAACTATAAATTTTAAGCTAACAGCTCGCAAAACCTCTTAAATTTTAAAAAGATAATAATCTTTTTTGGCTATAATTTCCAAAATTTTTTTAAGGAAAATTTATGGGAAGAGCATTTGAATACCGAAGAGCGGCCAAAGAGGCTCGCTGGGACAAGATGAGTAAGGTATTTCCAAAACTGGCCAAGGCTATAACGGTAGCCGCTAAAGAGGGCGGAACGGATCCTGATATGAATCCTAAGCTTCGCGCAGCGATAGCAGCCGCAAAGAGCGAAAATATGCCAAAAGACAACATCGACGCGGCGATAAAAAGAGCAAACGGCAAAGATAGCGCCGATATCAAGACTATATTTTACGACGGAAAAGCCGCTCACGGAGTGCAAATAATCGTAGAATGCGCCACTGATAATCCTACCAGAACCGTAGCAAACGTCAAGGCGATATTTAGCAAAAACGGCGGAGAGGTGCTTCCAAGCGGAAGCTTAAGCTTTATGTTTACCAGAAAGAGCGTCTTTGAGCTCAATATGCCTCAAATCGAGCCTGACGAAATTGAGCTAGAACTAATTGATTTCGGACTTACCGAGCTTGAAAGCGAAGGCGATACGCTTTACATATACGGAGATTATACAAGCTTTGGCACGCTTCACGAGGGTATAGAAAAGCTTGGGCTTGAGAGCAAAAAGGCAAGCTTGCAATACATAGCAAATTCGCCGATAAGCTTAAGTGAAGAAGAGATGCAAGAGGTAGAAAAGCTTCTTGACAAGCTTGAAGACGATGATGACGTGCAAGCTGTTTATACAAATATAGAATAAAGGAAAAAAATGAGAAATGACGAGTTAAAAATTTACGAGATCGATCAAGACGAGTTGGCAAAATTTAAATTTGCCGTTATCCATACCGAAAAAGGCGATATAAAACTTGAGCTTTTTGGCGAAGAAACGCCTCAAACGGTTATGAATTTCGCTACTTTGGCAAACGACGGATTTTATGACGGGCTAAATTTCCACCGCGTTATACCGAATTTCGTTATCCAAGGCGGCTGTCCTTACGGAACAGGCACCGGCGGTCCCGGTTGGAGGATAAAATGCGAATGCAGAGGTCAAAAGAGCAAGCATAAACGCGGAAGCCTATCTATGGCGCACGCGGGTCCTGATACGGGAGGGAGCCAGTTTTTCGTATGTCATAGCGCACAACCTCATCTTGACGGAGTTCATACGGTTTTTGGGCAAGCGATAGACGAAGACAGTCTAAAGGTACTTGACAGCGTAAGAGGCGGCGACAAGATCGAATCTATCGAGATAAAAGAGAGTTTATAATACTTATTTAAAGGGAGATTTTCTCCCTCTTTCTACTACTTTAAAATTTTATAATTTTTAAAATTTAATTTTATTTTTAATATTGTTTCTGATAAAATAACCGCTTTGAAAGTATTTAAGAAAAAAGGAGGTTTCTTGTCAGAAGCTCATCTAATTAAACCAAAATCTAAAAGCAAATTCACAAAAATCGTTACTAGTCTTGCCTTTTGGGTGGTTTTGGGCATAGCTGCAGGTATAGCAGTAGGTATGGCTTTGCCTGATATAGGCGTAGCGAGCAAGCCGGGAATTGATTGGTTTATAAAGGCTTTAAAAGCACTAATAGGACCGATTATTTTTCTTACTATAGTTTCAGGCATAATCGGGCTTGAAAGCATGAAAGAACTTGGAAGTATAGGACTTAAAGGCTTTATATATTTTGAGATAGTAAGCACAATCGCGCTTGCGGTGGGAATTTTATTTGGAGAGGTTTTAAAGCCTGGTCACAACATGCATCTTGACTACACTACGCTAGATCCGGGAAGTGTCGAAAAATACACTCACATAGATAAAGATGTGGGCTCAGTTTGGGCCATCTTAAAAAGTGCCGTTCCAAGCGATCCTATCACCCCGTTTCTTACTTCAAACACCCTTCAAGTGCTATTTATGGCGATAGTTACGGCAGTGATCATATCGTTTTTAAAGCACGAACATAAAAAGAAAATTTTAAAGCCGCTTGAGGTAGTTCAACATTGGGTCTTAAAGCTGCTTACGATTTTAATGCTATTTAGCCCGGTGGCTGCATTTTCCGCTATGGCGTTTCTGATAGGAAAATTCGGCATAGACTCTTTGCTTGGTATGCTTGAATTGCTTTTTGTAATGGCTGCAGCAAGCTTATTTTTTATATTCGGCGTTCTTGGGCTGATATGCTATCTCGTAAAGGTTAATATCTTTAAATTTATGCGCTTTATAGCCAAAGAGGTTTTAGTGGTATTTGCCACAAGCTCTAGCGAAACAGCTCTTGCTCCTCTTATGCAAAAGCTAGAAGCAGCAGGAATTCATCGCGGAGCCGTGGGTCTTATCATACCTACTGGATATTCGTTTAATCTTGACTGCACCAACATATATCTAAGCTTAAGCGTAATCTTCTTGGCTCAAGCGTTTGGAATTCCGCTTAGCATAGAGCATCTCATACAAATTTTAATCATCCTTATGGTTACCAGCAAGGGCGCAGTGGGAGTAACGGGCTCCGGTTTTATCGTGCTTGCAGGCACCCTAGCCGCTCTTCCAAGCGCAGGAATTCCCGTAGTTACAGTAGCGGTATTGTTAGGGGTTGATAAATTTATGTCTGAAATGCGTGCAGTGGGAAATCTTTGCGGAAATGCCGTAGGATGCTTAATAATCTCAATATGGGATAAAAAAGTGGATATGGAAAAATTTAATTACGCTCTTAATCATCCCGAAGAGTTTAATTTTCATGCGTAAATTTATATCAAAGAAAGTTTATTACTAAAAATTCAAAGAGAGTTTTTGCTCTCTTTGAATTTTAATTCTACTCCCAAAGCTTTTCATCAAGCTCTTTTTCACTTTTTGCGACAAATATCGCTCCCATCATATCGCCAACGACGTTCATAGATGTTCTTCCCATGTCAAGCACGGCATCAATTCCCAAAATCATACCGTAGGCTATAGCTATAACGCTTCCGGCTTCTACTTTTAACCCGACAGACTCAAGAACCATAAGAAGCATTATGGCTCCGGCACCCGGCACTCCGGCCGTTCCTATGGAAGCGAGAACCGCCGTGATAACTACGGTTAGTTGTTGAGAGAAATCAAGCGGCATACCCACGACATTAGCTACAAATATCGCACAAACGCCAAGATAGATAGTCGTTCCGTCCATATTTATGGTTGCGCCCACGGGCAAAGTAAATCCATACACACCTCTTGGCACACCCATATCCTTTTCAGCCGTCTCCATAGAAATAGGCAAAGTAGCACCTGACGATCTGGTAACAAACGCAGTAATCATCGGCGGGCGGACTTTGGATAAAAATTTAATAGGGCTAAGCCTAATAAAAACACAAATGACACAATAAACAAGCAAAATTTGTAAAATTAGTCCGACATAAACACTTACCGTAACATTTATAAGCGGTCCAAACGCCTCAGCTCCGCTCTTTGAAAATACGATAAAAATAAGAGCAAAAACGCCTATAGGAGCGTATTGCATAACCCAATGAACCACTTTAAACATTATGCTATTCATGCCCTCAAAAAACGAAAATACGATTTTAGCCGAATTTCTAACCTGCTCATTTTCACTATCAAGACTAAACGCAAGCGCGATCCCGAAAAACAGACAAAAACATATAGTAGGCAAAACCTCTCCCTTGGCTATAGCCTCAAAAGGGTTTGTCGGAATGATATTTAGCAAGATATCTATAAGTCCCGGAGCTTTAGCCTCTTTACCTGCGCTTGCTACGTTTGTAGCTAGCTCTAGACCTACACCCGGCTGAAGGATGGAACCAACGGCAAGTCCTATGACAATAGCACAAAGCGAAGTAAACATATAAAAAGCAATGATTTTTACGCCTACCTTGCCAAGATGAGAAGGAGATATCGAGCTGGCTCCAACGATCAGCGTACAGACTATGACAGGCAAAACTATCATCTTAAGCAGCCTAATAAACAGATCTCCAAATGGCTTTAATATCTCTATCGCACCGCCTGCGTTTTGAAAAATCATACCAAATATCGCACCTAAAACAAGTCCGATAAGAATACGTAAAAGCAAATTGCTTTTAAAATAAAAGTCTAAAATACCTTTTTTATCAGGCATACCCTCTCCTTATTTTCATTTAATCAAATTTTATTGTATCTTTGTTTTCTTTAAAATCGTAAAAAAGACAAATGTGACATAAATAAATTTAAAAATTTATAGCGATTTCGTATCAAAGCGTTACATGAAGCATTAAATTTAAGCCTAAATTTATATAACCTTACTACTCTACTTAGAGAATTTTCCGCCTAAAATTTGCTGACTAAATTTGAATTTAGTCCCTAAAATACTATCTTTTCTCTTAAATTTATTACAGTTAAAATATAAAAACTCCTTAAAAACTTGATAATAAGCATTAAATTTTACAAAATCTTCATAGTCATAAACGCCTATTTTAAGGTTTGGCTATAAAATTTACTAAATACTTTTTTAATTTTTATTGCACTATAATTTTATGATCAAATTACCAATTCTAGGAGGCTTAATATGGATATAGTAGATAGGTTTTTACGATACACCAAGATCAATACTACGACAAATAGAGAAGCGGGTGCCGCCGGCATCATGCCTTCAAATCCCGTAGAAATGGAGCTTGCAAAGCTTCTTGAAAGCGAGCTAAAAGAGCTTGGATTAAGCAATATCAAAAGACGAGAAAATTCGATAACAACTGCGATTTTGCCTTCAAATTCAAGTAAAAAAATTCCTTCGGTTGCGTTTTTTGCTCACCTTGACACAAGCGCGGAGCAAACAAACGACACAAAAGCTCAAATAGTAACCTACAAAGGCGGAGATATAACGCTAAACAAAGAGTTAAACATCGTTATGAAAGAGAGCGAATTCCCTGAGCTTAAAAACTATGTAGATGACGATATAATCGTAACGGACGGAACAAGCCTGCTTGGAGCCGACGATAAAGCGGCGATCGCAAGCATAATGAATGCAGTAAAATATTTCGTAGATAACCCAAGTGTAGAGCATGGTGATATCATAGTAGGATTTTTACCAGATGAAGAGCAAGGCTTAAGAGGCGCAAAAGCGCTTGTAGCAAGCGAGATAAATGCCGATTTTGGCTACTGTTTAGACTGCTGCGGTATAGGCGAATTTATCTATGAAAACTGGAATGCAGGAGACGCTATAGTAACATTTACTGGACAATCGGCTCACCCGATGAACGCTAAAGGCAAGCTTATAAACTCGCTTTTAATGGCGCATAAATTTATATCCATGCTGCCTGGCGGCGAAGCTCCCGAATACACCGAAAATCGCGAAGGATACTACTGGGTAAAAGAGCTGAGCGGAAACAGCGCAAAGACTATCTTAAAGCTTGATATAAGAGAATTTAACGAGAAGAAATACGAAGAGCGTATGCAATTTTTACAGGATTTAACCGACACATGCGCTAAATTATGGGGCGAAAACAGAGTAACAATAAAGCTTGCCGACAGATACAAAAACGTCTTTAACTACCTAAAAGACGGCGAAAATAGCCTGCCTATACAAGCTGCGAAAGAGGCTTACAAAAATTTAGGAATAGAGCCTAAAGTCATACCTATGAGAGGCGGCTATGACGGAGCGGTAATCTCAGAAAAAGGCATTCCTTGTCCGAATTTATTTACCGGAGCTCATAATTTCCACTCGATTTACGAATATCTACCTGTAAAATCATTGCGCGCTTCAAGCGACGTGGTTAAAGAGATAATCAAAATTTTAGCCAAATAATTTACAAATTCCCGCTATAAATTTGCGGGAATTTCTTCTTTAAATTTAAGCAAAAATCAACTTAGCGGCTAGAAGTAGCATGATAATACCTACTACGATTTCTAAAATTTTCCACGCTACGGCTTTTTGAAATATAGGAGCAAGAAGCCTTGAAGCATATCCCAAAGAAAAGAAAAACACAAAAGAAGCACTCATGGCTCCAAAGCCAAAAACATAAGCATCGGCACCAAATTTAGTAGAAACCGACCCTATCAAGATGACCGTATCAAGATGACCGTATCAAGATAGACGTGAGGATTTAGCCAAGTAAAGGCAAGCGTCAAAAGAGCTGTTTTAGCCAAAGATGGCGTGGCAAGTTCTTTTGGGGTTAGCGCATGGTTCATAGTGTAAGCCGCACTCAAGCTCTTTATCGCGTAAAACAGTAAAAATGCCGCTCCGCCGTATCTGGCTATGTATTTAAGATATCTAAATTGATATACTATATACCCATCCTGCAAAGATCAAAACAGCATCCGAAACGGTGCAAATGATACAGAGACTAAAAACACGTATTGCTTTTAAATGCTTTGATTTAGCACAAAAGCGTTTTGAGTTTTGGTAGCCAAAACCAGCGACAATCCTATACCAAATCCCGATATAAAAGCGTCCATAAATAAATTCCTTAAAATTTCTTGTACGTATTGATGTGTGAATTTGATTAGAGTGAGAAATTAAAAATTTGTAAAGCAAAGGTCGCAAGATGCGACCTTTTGAATACTAAATCATAAAAAACGCTATTATACAAACAGCTACGGCCATAGCAGGAGCCGTTCTTTTTGCAATCTCAACAGGACTTACCATGGCAAGACCGGCACAAACTATAGCAGCACCGGCTATAGGAGATGACGAGCGACCAAGAGCGCCTGCGATAGCAGCAGCCATACCTAGTTTGGTTTGCTCAAATCCAAGATCTTGCGCATGCACTGTTATAGCGCCGTTAAACGCCATAGTAGCAGCATCTCCCGATCCTGTAACTACCGCCATAAGATAAGGTATGAACGTTCCGCCCAGTCTTACGAACTCTTCTGAGTGTTTTAAAACCTCGGTTATAGCATCTATCGCCCCGCAAGCTCTAAGACCTGCGACGAAAACGCCCGCAGCTATGATGATACCGATAACTTCGGCATATGCGCTTCCCATACCCTTGAAGAACTCGGTTGTGATCTTTTCAGGGCTTGTCCAAGTAACAAATACCGCCAAAATTGCACCAAGAAGCATCGCCTCGGCAACACCCATCTTAGTCCATGTTAAAAATGAAATTTTATGCAGATCGGTTCCGCCGATGATCAAGATGACAAGCGGCACTAAAGGCATAAGAGCGTATAGCAAATTTACTTTGATAGGCTCTGCGGCTGCACCGTCGTTAGCTTTATGTGAAAAATCTTGACCCTTTTGGTAGTCTTTAAAGAGCAGTGCGGTTATGCTTAATATAACCAAAACCACTATAAATGCCGCCATTGCATTTGGAAACTGAACCTTGATAACATCAGGAATAGTTACCTTAGCCATCTCTGAAACGTATGCGTTGTGAGCCGAACCGGGACTTAAAACACCGCCGAAAGTTCCCGCAAATACCGCGGCTCCCGCCATCGCAGGACGAACGCCTGAGGCCATAAGAAGAGGTATCATCGTGGCACCGACCGCAGCAGAACAACCGGCCGCAGAAGGGATGGCAATATTAACGAAAAACGTTATAACAAAAGTAATAGGAACAAGCAAAAAGCCTATGTTTTTCATAGGTTTTGTAAGTAACACTACAAGATGCTGATCGCACTTAGTAACCTTCATAACGTAAGCAAAACCCATACTGGCACAAATAGCTTTAATGAGTCCAGCCGAAGTCATCGACTTGGTAAATTGTGCAAGCGCGTCAAGCGGTGTCAAACAAATAACACAAAGAGTAAGACCTACACCGATCAAAACGGTTTTAGTCTCTCGCTTTTTAATAAGCAGATAAACAACTGCAACTAGACCTAAAACGGCGCATATTAGCTTAAAAGTAGCCATATTCAACCTTTCTTGTAAATTTTGTCTTTTTGTATTTATCTATTGTTTGATTATATTCACCATAAATTTAAATAAAAATTAAAATCTATTTAAAATGTAAAACTATTTCCCACTGCGATACTTTCTGTATCTTTTTTATACATCATCTTTAAAACAGCATCATTTCCCATAACGGTTGCACTATTACCAGCTATCTTAAGCGCAACACCTTCAGGAAGAGCATATATGGTGCTTTGCTGATTTACGATCAAAAATTCCTCCAATCTCTCTTCTCTGCTTTCACCGTTATGTCCCGCGATTTTGCCGCTTATGAAGTGAGGATTTATCTGATGAGGGAACAAATTTAGTGCGTCAAATAGCTTTGGCATGATGATAGGCATATCATTTGTTGTCATTATCGTGCTTCCCGCCACATTTGCGCCTGCAGACCAGCCAAAGTAAGGCACGCCGGATTCAACTCTTTCTCTTATCGCATCAACTAGGTCAAATTTATAAAGATAGTGAAGTAAAACAAAAGTATTTCCTCCGCCTATAGATATTACTTTAGCGTCTTTTACGGCTTGTTTTAAGTCGCTAAATTTGTGGATTGATTTTACTTTTTTGTTTTGTAAGCAGTCTTGAACCTTTAGCTCATACTCATCGTTTGTGCGACGAACGCCTGCATAAGGGATAAAAAGTATCTCCTCATCAGCTACTCCGCACTCTTGCAAAAACTCATTTATCCAAGGTCTGCAGTGATTTAAGTATCCTGTATCCTTGTAACTTGAACTGCTTAAAAGCAAAGCTTTTTTCATGACATTCTCCTATATATAAATATGATTGGCATTCTTAGACATAATAAATAACTTATAAATTTAAAAAAATATTAAAAATAATTTTTAAAAATTTATTTTATAAAACAATATATAAACAGTGCTTAAAAAGGGGTTAAAAGCTCTAAAGCTGGTAAATATTTGTTTAATAAATTTAAGCTTAAATCACTACATGGCTATTTGCACAAAGCTTTCATGGATAAATAATATATCGGTAGGCTATTTTTGTATTAAAAAATAGCCTTATGGCTTAAGTATAAATTTTAATTGTGCATAAACGTTTTAGCACGATGAATAAAATTTAAATTTATTGAGAATATCGCCTTAAATTTGACCTATTTAAAAGAGTAAGGATGAGTATGTGGCGGTAAATTTTAACCAAATTATTACCGCCAATACAGAAAAAAAGAGAAATTTAAAGTCTAAAATTTTGCTTTTAAATCCTCAAAAGCCCTCTCCTGGCACTCCAAAAGATTTCTTTTTTCATCTCTTGCGATATAAAGCTTGAAGATATTTTCTCCGTTTTTATCGTAAAATTGAACCGATTTTGAGAGCATACCCATAAATGTTTGAGTCACGAAAAATATCTTATCTATATCGCTTGCTTTTAAATGTCCGCCGAAATTTGACTCTTTCATACTAAAATTATAATATCCCTGAGCGTGCTGCCCGCTTGGAATTTTTGTTTTGAACTCTATTATGAAAGAAGGTGTGTTTTTAACAAACAAAACCTCTCCCCAGCCGCCTATCTCGCCGATAATTTCATCAAATTTATCTCCGCCGGCGACTTTGCAAAACTCACAAGGCAAATTCAAAAGCACTTCCATCTCTTTAAGCTCAAGCTCTTTGCCGATTTCGCCCAATGAAATTTTTGGATTTTTCTCGATTAGAGATTTTACTTTTTCTTTCATTTTAATCCTTTGTAAATAAAATTTTCCAAAAATTATAGCATATTATTTTAATTTAGATAATAATTATCAACCTTTTAAAAAGTAAAAATTCGAAATTTTAAACTGAGGTAATTTTAGCTTTATTTTTTAAAAACTAAATACGTTTTATTTTGTGTTCTTAAAGATAAAAGCTACTCCGGTTGAACTTGCAAATTTATTAGGTCATTCATCTACAAAAATGATTTACGATGTCTATGTAAATTACCTTAATCAAAACTTAGATGACTTTAACCGAGATATAAGCATTTATGTTTAATTTTGCCGGCGGGGGTCGGCAGAGCGATTTTTCATTTTTTAAAAAGTGCTTTGAAATGCCGTAGTTTAGGGCTTCGTGGCGGACAGAGAGGGATTTGAACCCTCGAAGCCCGATTAAGACTTGCACCCTTAGCAGGGGTGTGGTTTCAGCCGCTCACCCATCTGTCCATGTGAATAAAAAGAGTTATTTTACTTATTTATCTTTATAAAACACTTAAAATTTGACAAATACGCCAATTTAAAAACGTTTAAATTTTAAACTCAAGCTAAAATTTACAACAAATCCAAAAGTCTAAAACCAAACAATAAAACCGCTCAATCCTTCCAAAGCCACCATTTAAGCTTGCTCTTATCAGGATTTGGCGTATTTGCGTAGTAACATATCATAACGATAAACATAAAGTATACACCTGTCGCTTCCTCGTCCAAGTGCTTTAGTGCGCTCATACATATCCTCTGCATTTGCGCCCTTTAGTGAAGCGATGTCGGTATACCCAAGTGCTATAAGATCAGCCTCGGTAGCAGCTCCAACATAAGGAATATCCTTAAACCGACTCACGAGGTATCTCTATCTCGGCAAGAATTCTTTCACAAATTTCGCGAGGATTGTCATCTTCATAAATTGGTCTTCCAACAACTATAAAGTCGCTATTTTCTTGCTTTGCAACTTCAAGATCGGCAACTCTATTTTGATCGTTTACCTCTTCGTTAAACGGACGAATTCCCGGCGTTAACGTCAGAAAAAATCGCGATGTTGCGTCTTTTATCATATTGCTTTCAAAAACAGAGCAAACCATACCGTCAAGCCCAGCCTCATAAGCACTCACGCAAAATTTGAGCACAAAATCTTTAATGCTGTCATTATAAACAATCCTAAACGAATTATCGCTAAAGCTTGTAAGTGCGGACACAGCTAAAACTATCGGACGAGTTTTAAGTGCATTTAAGCGGTTCATGACCTCACTCATCGCCCTTTTTCCTGCACTTGCGTGCACGTTTATCATGTCAACGGGCAAGCTTGCTATCACTTCTGCGGCATCGGCCATCGTGTTTGGTATATCATGCAGCTTAAGATCTAAGAAAATTTTAAAATCATCAATCTTTTTTATATCGTCAATTATCTTAGCTCCGTCTCTTAAATAGCTTCTAAGTCCTACTTTAAGCCATACATCAAGCCCCTTTAGCTCTCTAGCCAAAGCTAAATTTTGCTCCATCGTCGCCATATCAAGCGCTACGCAAAGTTTCATATATCACTCCTTACCGCATCAAGCACACCGTTTATGAATTTTGGCGCAGAGTCGCTACCAAGCTCTTTGGCAAGCTCTATCGCCTCGTTTATCACGACCGCTTTATCAGTGTCCGTAAATTTCATCTCGTAAGCTCCGAGTCGAAGTATCGCTCTTTCTACAACGCCGATTTCGTGGATTTTATACTCTTTTAAGTGGAAATTAAGCAACTCATCAAGAGCGGTTAAATTTCCATTGACGCCGTCATAAAGCGAAGTCGTGAAATTTCTTTGCTCATTTCTTATCTTTTTTTCTTCTAAAAATTCATCCTTAAATTCACTCATCTCGCTACCCATCTCCTGAGCGTAAAGCAGCGATATTACGGCTTGTCTAACCTGATGACGAGTTGCCATTTTAAACCTTTATATTTTTATATAAATTTAAAAGCTCTATCGCGCCGCTCATCGCTTCAAAGCCTTTATTTCCGGCTTTACTGCCCGCTCGCTCAATGGCCTGCTCGATACTATCTACCGTTAGCACGCCAAATGTTACGGGCTTGCCGTATTTAAGAGTTACGTTTGCTATGCCTTTTGTGGTTTCAGCCGAAACATAGTCAAAATGAGGGGTTGAGCCTCTAATAACCGCTCCAACGCAGCATATCGCGTCCCATTTGCCGCTTTCAAGAGCTTTTTCAAGAGCCATAGGGATTTCAAATGCTCCCGGAACTAAAATAAGGCTTAAATTTTTCTCATCTCCACCATGTCGCAAAAACGCATCTCTAGCGCCTTCGACAAGCCTATCGGTGATGATGTGGTTAAACCTCGCGTTGATAATTGCGATTTTTTCTTTTCCGCTTAGTTTTAAATTTCCTTCGATTATGTTCATAGTTTTCCTTCGTTAAAATTTATAGCGATTTTAGCGAAAGTTTCATAAATTTACCTATTGCCCTTTTTTCTATTGCACTCGCCGCAAAGCATTTGACAGTTTTCTCGCACAGTTTTACCGCCTTTGCTCCATGCTACTATGTGATCGGCATCCATCTGTTCAATCTCAAAAAATTGCTTGCAATATGGACAAATCCCTTCTTGCTTTTCATATGCTTCACGCTTTATCTCATCATCAAAAACACGCAAATTTAAAAATTTCTCATCGTTGCTTAAAACATACTCATAAATTCCGCTTTTTTTGCCGACTTCACTATCTTTCATCAGCTTTGAAATTCTCTCCTCCAGCTCCTTTGCATCAAGCGAGTTATCTTTGAATTTATTATACAAAAAGCCCCATTCAAGCCCTTTCATCTCCTTTCGATATCTGCTAAATTTCGCCTCTACCCAGTCGATTACGCCACTAAAATAAAACCACAGCTCATCGGCATTTTTGACACCTGTCTGCTTTTGATGAGCCATATATTTTTCTATATTCGCCTCATCTTTCGAGCCCACTTTCCACATTATAGCTCGCTCCAAGATATCCTGCCTTAAGGGTTCTCCTTTGAGATAGTCTTTGCCTTTTTGCATCGCTAAGCAGTTACGTTTACTAAATTTTACTTTCGCATCGCTAAGCCACTCACACGTAAAAACCGCATTTCTTAGCTCTTGATCTGTTAGCTTTTCACCCGCTATATTTATGGTTTTAAACCACTCAAGCTTCTCGCTGTCGCTTCCTTCGCAGATATAGATCATAAGTTCATAGTCTAAAAACCGCTCTTTTTTATCAGTAGGCATAGTGTGAAATCCCGTTACACTACTTGCCCACTGTGCTTTAAAAGCCATTTTATCAAGGCTAAAATCTCCATTTACAAAATCACAAATACTTATCGTGCGCTGCTGTCCGTCAAGTACTTCATAATCATTTTCGCCGTTTTTCACCCAATACATTGTATTTAGCGGAAATCCCCAAAGGCAGGTATTTATCACCGCGTCTCGCTGCTTATCTTTATAGACAAATTCTCTTTGGTATTTCGGTCGTATGTTTAAAGCTCCGCCGTAGCCGCTTACCTGTCCGTTTTCTTCGTCTCTTACATAATCTTTTACTAGTTCTCTTATGGTGATTTGCTTTAGCTCTATTTTCATATCTTGCCCCTTGGGATTTTGTTTTTGATTAAAATTCTTGCGTAAATACTTGAATACAATTCTCCTGTCTCACAATCTTTAAACGCCGGTTTTTTATCTAATTGCGGATCAAATTTACGATAAAGCGTGCCTTTTGCATTGAATGTAAATTTACCGGTAGGAAGTCCATTTTTATCCAAAATTTCCATTTTTTTATTGCAAGAAAAATCTATCGAGCCGATAATTCCGAGTGCAATTATGTTAAACTGACTTGGATTATATTTATCCAAAAATGTTATCGGCACACCAATTGCACCCTTATAATCAAGCGGAATTTCAATCGTTTTATCCACATTTATAGCATCGTAGTTGTCGTATTTTGGATATTTTTGAGGATCGTAATCGTAAATCGTCTCTAAAATTTCATTTCGTTTTTTATGCTGTAAATTTGTGAACCATCTAACACCTTTAACTCTCACAAATTTTTGCTCTACCATAACACCGTTTTTCTCAACTTTTTCTATTCCACAAGTTGCAGCATTAAGCGGATAACTATCAGGTACATTAAATTTTCTATCTCCGCTTGTAATAGAAATTCCTAGCCAGATTTGATTATCTTTAACTAATCTAAAAATTTCTTTGTAAGTCAAAGCGTTCATATTTCCGATTATCAAAAATTTCTTATTATACTCAACAAGTTGTGCAACATATTCGCGAAAGAGTGAAAACGGCGGATTTGTTACAACGATGTCGGCTTTCTTTAAAAGCTCCATGCACTCAAGCGAGCGAAAATCTCCTGCAGGATAATTTTTATCATGATTTAATAAATTTGGCTTTAAACGAGCGATAAATTCATCAATTTTATCGCCGTCTCTTAGCTCTTTGCCGTTTTCATCTACACCTTTATAGATTAAATAGCACGATTTTTCGGCGCAACGAGAGAGAGAGAGAGAGAGAGAACAGGCTTCGCCGTCAAACAATCCTGGTTTGTTTAAGGCGGAGAATTCTTCTCCGCTTGCGTTTTTATAGCATGTCGTAATCAGCTCTTTAAGCCCCAAAAGATAGAAATTATAAGCAAAATATTTGAAAAAATTTGACTGCTTCGGATCATCACAGTTGCAAAGTACGACTTTATCCTTAAAATGCTCTTTATAATGCTTTAATTCGTTTTGTATATCGTTAAACTGCGTGTAAAATTCATCATTCTTTCCGCTTTTTGCCCTGTGCAAATTTGCATTTTTACTTTTTGCCATTTTATACTCAAATTTGCAGCAAGTCTTGAATTTTTAGCGTCTGCTCTACAACTCTATCTAGCTCGTCTAAATTTAACATATTTGGTCCATCACACATCGCTTCACACGGATTTATATGCGTCTCGTAAAAAAACCCGTCCACACCCACACTTGCCGCCGCTCTTGCAAGATACGGCACAAATCTTGCATCTCCGCCACTCTTTTCACCAAGAGCCGAAGGCATCTGAACGCTATGCGTAGCGTCAAATATCACGGGTGCAAATTCTCTCATCAAAACCAAATTTCTCATATCAACGACCAAATTCCCATATCCAAAAGTGCTTCCGCGCTCAGTTAACCAAATTCCGTTTTGTTTAGCTATTTCATATCCGTCGCCATCTACACCGCGAGTTTCAAGCACTTTTTTAACCGAATGCTTCATCGCACTTGCTGCTAAAAACTGCCCTTTTTTGATATTTACGACCGAATTTGTCTTAGCCGCAGCCACAAGCAGATCGGTTTGACGACATAAAAACGCAGGAATTTGAAGCACATCGGCAACCTCAGCTACAGGCTTAGCTTGATAGCTCTCGTGAATGTCCGTTAAAATTTTAAAGCCGAATTCTTTTTTCACGCGAGCTAAAATTTCACAACCCTTTTCAAGCCCGGGACCGCGAAAGCTATTTATACTCGTGCGATTTGCCTTATCAAAACTTGATTTAAAATAAAACTCTATCCTATTATCTTCATTAAATTTCACAAGCCTTTTTGCCACATCAAAAACAAGCTCTTCGCTCTCGATGACGCAAGGCCCTGCGATTAGTATCATTATTTCTCCTTTACCACTATAATTCCGCTAAGAATTACTAGAATTATACCCAAAAATGCAACAGTGTTTGGCAGTCCATCTCCCATAAAATACCCGATGATAATAGTAAAGATGACGTCGGCATAGCTTACAGCCGCAACCGTGCCCGCCTTTTTACTAGCCGCATAAGCTTTAGTAAGATACATCTGAAAGTAAAGCCCTGCAACACCCATTAAAAGGATCAAAAAGATATTTTTAGTATCAGGCAGGACAAATTTGGAAAACAAAAATTCAAAGCCGTCTATCTGGATAAATTCCGCCAAAGCCATAAAAACGATCGGAAGAACCGTGCCAAACCCCATAAAAGAAAAGACTATAACGCGAGTATCATAGCTCTTTTTAAGCTCTCTAACGCTCGTATACGCCATCGCAGCCCCTACTCCGCTCCAAATTCCAAGCCAATCGGTCTTTGAGATACCAAGCTCAGGCTGTATGATAAGCAAAATCCCGCCAAATCCGATAAATATCGCCATCCATCCACGCGAGCTTAGCTTCTCGCCCATAAGCATCGCCGCAAGAAGTGCCGTAAATATCGGGCTGGTTTTAGAAAATGTAAATGCCGCGCCTAAATTTATATGAGCGATGTTATAAAAAAACGCAAAGAGCGCAAGCGTGCCGATAACTCCTCTAAATATGAGCAGATACGGATGTCCGCCCTTTTGATGCGCAGGCTTTTTATAAAGCGAATAAACGATCATCACAAGGCCGATCAAATTTCTAAAAAAGACAACTTCGATAGACGGCATATCGGCACTTATTACTTTTGCAAGAGCTCCTGTTATCGCAAAAAGCATACAAGCGATAATCATATAATAAGTGCCCAAATGCCTCATTAAAAATTTATGCAACAACTCCATAACCTTTTTAAAATTTGAGCGTATTGTAGTGCAAAACGGCTTAAATTTATAAACATCGCAGGCAAAAATTTGTATAATAGCGAAATTTAAAGGAATATAAAGTGCAAAAAATCATACTTGTCGGAAAGCCAAACGTAGGTAAAAGTTCGCTTTTTAATCGCTTGGCAAAAAGGCGCATAGCTATCACTTCGGACGTAAGCGGAACCACTCGCGACACGAACAAGGCCGAGATCACGATAGATGATAAAAGGTGTATTTTGGTAGATAGCGGCGGACTTGATGACAGTAGCGAGCTTTTTAGAAACGTTAAGGAAAAAACCCTCAAAGAGGCGCAGAATTCAGACGCGATTATCTACATGGTGGACGGCAAAAATTTCCCTGATGATGAAGATAAGGCTATGTTTTATGCACTTTTAAAGCTAAATTTGCCGACCGCGCTTGTCGTAAATAAAGTAGATAGCAAAAAAGACGAGCAGAGAGCTTGGGAATTTGATAGCTTCGGCGCAAAAGATATCTTTAGCATATCCGTCACTCACAATGCGGGAGTGGATGAGCTTAGCGACTGGATTTATAAACACCTTAAAGACGAGATCAGACCCGACTTGGATGATGATTTTGACGAATTTTTAGAAAATTTTGATGAAGAGGGCGAATTTAGCGATACTATCCAAGAGCAAAATTTCGAATCAAAAAATATAAAAGTAGGAATTATAGGCCGCGTAAATGTAGGCAAAAGCTCGCTTTTAAACGCTTTGGTTAAGGATGCAAGAGCCGTAGTTAGCGATGTGGCAGGCACTACTATAGATCCCGTAAATGAAACATTTGTTTATGAAGATAGAGTGATAGAATTTGTCGATACCGCAGGCATCAGAAAGCGCGGCAAGATAGAAGGCATCGAAAGATACGCGCTAAATAGAACAGAAAGCGTGCTTGAAAACACCGATATCACCCTACTCGTGCTTGACTCTAGCGAGCCCCTAACCGAGCTTGATGAGCGTATCGCAGGGCTTGCGAGCAAATTTAACCTCGGCGTGATAATCGTGCTAAACAAATGGGACAAAAGCGAAGTAGAGTTTGACGAGATGAAAAAAATCATCAAAGATAAGTTTAAATTTCTAACATACGCGCCGATAATCAGCGTTAGCGCGCTTGGCGGCAAGAGAGTGCATAAAATTTACTCGCTCATCTTTGAAGTTTATAAAAATTTCACTCAAAAAATTCAGACTTCAAAACTAAACGAACTCATTGAAGAAGCTACCAAAATCCACCCGATACCGCGTGAAAAAGGCAAGAGCGTTAGGATTTATTATGCCGTGCAATTTGGCTTTGCGCCGCCTAAGATAGCTCTTATAATGAATCGTCCGCGCGCGCTTCACTTTAGTTATAAACGCTATCTTACAAACAAACTGCGCGAAAGATTTGATCTAAATGGCGTTCCTGTCGTGCTCATACCAAAAAACAGAAGCAGCGAGGAAAAAGATGAGCAGTAACTTAGTCTTAATCGGCTTCATGGGTGTTGGAAAAGGAACGGTCACAAGGGAACTTTGCAAAAAATTAAAGCGACTCATGCTTGATACGGACGATCTTATCGAAAGTAGCGAGAATTTAAAAATTCGCGAAATTTTTGAGACAAAGGGCGAAGAGTATTTTAGAAAGCAAGAGCGATTAGTCGCTAAAAATTTAGCCGCTAACGTGCAAAACTGCGTGATAGCAGGCGGTGGAGGCTTCGTAAACGTTAAAAATTTAAACAAAATCGGCACTGTTATATATCTTAAATCAAGCTTTGAGGGCATAATAAAACGCATAGAAAATAGCCAAAACGCCCAGAAGAAATTTGCCAAACGTCCGCTTTTAAAAGATAGAGACAAAGCAAAAGAGCTGTTTAAAACAAGAAAGAAAATTTACGAGAAAAAAGCCGATATCACCATCGATGTCGAAGGTAAAACCCCTGAAAAAATAGCAAAAGAGATTATTAAAAAATTTAAAGACAGGCAAAAAGGATAGAAATTTGAGAGTATTAACGGGACTTCAGCCCTCGGGCAAGCTGCATCTTGGCAACTATTTCGCCTCGATAAAGCAAATGGTTGATGCGCAAGATAGTAGCGATATGTTTATGTTTATCGCAAACTACCACGCCATGACTTCGGTTAGCGAGGCGAGCAGACTTAAGCAAAATACCTTTGAAGCGGCATGTGCGTTTCTTGCGCTTGGTATTGATCCCAACAAAAGCGTATTTTGGGTGCAAAGTGACGTAAAAGAGGTGCTTGAGCTATACTGGGTGCTAAGCCAATACACTCCGATGGGACTACTTGAACGCGCTCACAGCTACAAAGACAAAACAGCAAAAGGCATAAGCGCAAATCACGGGCTTTTTAGCTATCCCGTGCTTATGGCTGCCGATATCTTGCTATTTAGCGCAAACGTCGTTCCTGTCGGCAAAGATCAAATTCAGCACGTTGAGATAGCTCGCGACATAGCTATTAAATTTAACAACGAACATGGAGAAATTTTTACTCTACCCGAGAGTAAAGTTGATGAAAACGTCGCAACCGTGCCCGGAACGGACGGAGCTAAGATGAGTAAGAGCTACGGAAATACAATAGACATCTTTAGCGATGCAAAAGCGCTTAAAAAGCAAATCGGCTCTATAACAACCTCATCTGAACCGCTTGAAGCCCCTAAGCAGTGGCAAACCTGCAATGTATATAATATAGCAAAGCTGTTTTTAAACCAAAGCGGACAAAAAGCGCTGCAAGAGCGTTACGAGCGCGGCGGTGAAGGGCATGGACACTTTAAAATGTATCTAAACGAACTGGTGTGGGAGTATTTTGCTTCAGCAAGGCAAAAATACGAATACTACTTAAGTCATGAAAACGAGGTGAATGAGATATTGTTGGCGGGCGCAAAAAAGGCTCGCGAAGTAGCGCTTCCGCTCATTGAAAGAGTGCGTGAAGCAACGGGAATTTATAGATAGGTATTAGAATGATAAATTTAAAACTACTTGAAACAAACTACGATGAATTCGTATCAAAACTACGAGGGAAAAAGATAAAAGAAGAGGTTCTAAGCGAACTTTTAGCGACTTTTAACGAACTTAAAGCAAAACGCCAAAATTTAGAAAGCCTTCAAGCTATCCAAAACGCTAAAAGCAAGGAGCTTGGCATCAAAGCAAGAAACGGCGAGGACGTAAGCACGCTTAAAGAGGAGCTAAATTCAAATAAAGTCGCGATGAATGAAGCCGAAAAAGTGGTTCGCGAGCTTGACGAAAAGCTTGACGGCATAGCTTCGGGTGTGCCAAATATCACCGATGATGACGTGCCTTTTGGAAAAGACGAGGATGATAATGTCGAGCTTAAAAAAGTGCTTGAGCCGCGCAAATTTGACTTTGAGCCAAAGGAGCACTACGAGCTTGGCGAGAAGCTTGGTTGGCTTGATTTCGAGCGTGGGGCAAAGCTTGCGGGAAGCCGCTTTACGGTGCTAAAGGGAGACGGTGCAAAGCTTAGCAGAGCGCTTGTTAATTATATGATTGATTTTAATATGTCTCGCGGATTTGAGCTGGTAAATGTGCCGTTTTTAGTAAATTCTCGCACGCTTTACGGCACGGGACAGCTGCCAAAATTTGAAGAAGATCTTTATAAAATTCGCGACGAAGATCTATATCTAATCCCAACTAGCGAAGTTCCTGTTACAAATTTATATAACGACGAAATCATCGATGCCGGCAATCTACCTATAAAGATGACTTGCTACTCGGCTTGCTTTCGCCAAGAAGCGGGCTCTGCGGGCAAAGATACTCGCGGCATGATACGCCAGCACCAGTTTGAAAAGGTAGAGCTTGTAAGCATAACCGCGCCTGAACAAAGCGAAAAAGTATTTGAGGATATGGTGGCGTGTGCTAGCGACCTGCTTACTTCGCTTGGCTTACCGCACCGACATCTGCTTCTTTGTAGCGGAGATCTTGGCTTTAGCGCAGCAAAAACCATCGACCTTGAAGTTTGGTTGCCGGGGCAAAATAGATACCGAGAGATAAGCTCGGTTTCAAACACTCGCGATTTCCAAGCAAGAAGAGCTAAAATTCGCTTTAAAGACGGTAAGAAAAACACACTCGTTCACACGCTTAACGGCTCAAGCCTAGCCGTAGGCAGAACACTCATAGCCATCATGGAAAACTACCAAAAAAGCGACGGCACGATCGAAATTCCGGAAGTTCTTAAAAGGTATATGTAGTGGCTGACGATAATGTCGTAATACTAGAAGAGGCCGATCCTAAAAGCCCAAGCGATGAGCAAAAAGGCGCAAGCCAAGAAGAAAACCTCATATCGCTTGATGAACTGCAAGATAGTAGCGAGGAAACACCAAGCGAAGATATCTCACCAAAAAAGAGCAGGAAAAAGCTATTTTTATTTGGTGCAATCGGCATTTTGCTTGTAATCGCTCTAGTAACGACACTATTTTTTATAACCAGAGATAAAAAGCCCGAATTTGATCCAAGCCAACTTGCAAGAGATATCGAAGATCGTTTTGAAGTGGAGAAATTCGGGGCTTCAAAGATTGACGATATGATACAAAAAGCAAATATACTATACGAAAAAGGCAATAAATTTGAGGCTCTTAAAATTTATGAAAACGTAGCCATCTATAACGAATCGCTATCTAATTACAACTTAGGCGTTTCGCAGATGAAGCAGGAGAAATTCACAGAAGCCATAGAGTCCTTTAAAAAAGCGATAAATAACAAAGAAAATATCGCGGTAAGTGCTATAAATGCCGCCGTAAGTTCGCTTGAGCTAAATAACACAAAAAGCTTTGAATACTATATAGATCTGGCAAATTCGTTCTTGCAAGAAGAGGCTGGCTCACCTCTTTATAATTACTATTACGCCCTTATACGCTACTACAAAGGAGAGTATATCGAGGCCTTACGCGCTCTTTCTTATCCTACCGAGCGTCACTATAAAAACAAATACGACTACTTAAGCGCTAAAATTCTAACACATCTTGGAGAAGATGAAGAGGCGATACAAAAGCTGGAAAATCAAAAAGAATTTGACGCAAATTTGGCTCTTGGCATGCTCTACGCCAGAAACGCTCAGTACGATAAGGCTAGAAGCAAGCTAAATTTGGCCCTTAAAAATAGCGACGAAATAAATAAAATAGACACGATACTCGCTCTTATCGACATCAAAACGGGCAATTATGCCTTAGGAGCGGACGGCTTAAAGACGGTTTTTGCCAAAGACAAGCTATTTATCGAAAATACATTCCCTATAAAAGCGATCTTAAAATCCGAACTTTTTGACGTAAATTTGGCTCAAACGCACTTTAGAAACGATATATTTTTTGACAAGACAAGACGGTATGAAGTGCTGTTTTATTTCGCACCTTATAAGGTTTTTGACGCGAGCCAAACGATAAACTACATAAGAAAGGGCGGAGTTAGCCTATTTCTTGATGATGCAAGCTCGGCAAGTAGCTATCTAAGCGCCAGCGGGACGATATCAAAAGTAAATTTAGAGCTTTCAAAGGCTATCGCAAGCGCATTAAACTACAAGCTAAAAGATGCCAATGCGCACTTTGCAACGCTAATATCGCTATACCCAGAGCATTCGGTCTTGCATTACAATCTCGCCTTAAGCTATGCTCAGCTTGGCAACTTCTCGCTTGCGGCAAAGCACTTCATCACAAGCTATCATCTTGATCCTACAAATCACCTTGCAGGAGTCTTTGGCGCGATAGCAAACGATATAAATAACGAAAATAACGCAAAGCTGCTCCAAGAGATAAGCGAAAATTTAGAGCACGACAGCAAGATAAAAGAGGTAAATTTATATAAAGCCCTAACCGAACTTGTCACCGGAAATCAAAATGCGCTCATAAGATGGCTTGAGGAAGATAAGGAGCAAAACGCTTTAAATTTGGCCTTTGATGCAATAATCGCTAAAATTTCAAATAGAAATAACGAATTTGTAGCAAAAAGCGAGGTTTTAAAATCAAAATTACCTGATGACGTCATCGCAAATATCTTAAATTTCATCGCCAAATTCGATGATAAAAATATCAAAGAGTACGTCAAGCAGATACAAATTCATTTCCACACCAAAAATCTAAATGAAGCAGCGTTTTATCACGGTGCAAACATCATCAAAGAGCAATACATAAAGCTACTGCAAATTTCAGGGCTTTTAAATTACGAAAGAGAAAAGCTTAAAAATTTAATCCTAAACGGCAACAAAGATGATACAAATTTGCTTCAAACTCTTGCTTATATCGATATTTTTACAAATGATTTCAAGGAAAGCTACGGCATATACAACCGCTTGATAGACGAATTTAAGATAAATGACGCAGGCACGCTCTTTATGGCTGCGGTCGCAGCGATTGGCTCAAATAATCCGCAAAACGCAATAGCTCTTTTAGAACTTTCAAAGCTAACCGATCCAAACTCATCAGATAGTCGCCTTGCACTTGCTTATCTTTACCAAGAAGTAGGCAATATCGAAGCTGCGGCCATCCAATACAACCTTATAAAAAGCGATAAATTCCGGAGCAAATTTTTTGATTTCAGGATTGATTACGATAGATTAAGATAAAGAGTGCATACCTCCACATTCCGGCATCTTGTATCTGTTTTACGACTGTATTTATATGCCGTGGGGTTATGACCCAAAAGATAAATATGGCAAAAAAGTATTTTATTTTGACGGAAATTTAAATGAGCTAGAAAGAAAACAAGCCCCTGAAAACACAGAAATTTTTCCCGCTTCAAAGCTTAATTTTTCCAGTCAAATCGAACTTCCCGATTATGAAAGCGACCTTATAGATAGCGAAAAATTTTACAATGAAGAAATAGATGAAATTTATGATATGTTCTATGAATCTTACAAAGAAACAGCAATAAAATTCTAGGACACTCAAACAATATCCAAGACGGCATGGAGCTAGAATGCGAACTTGTAACAAACGGGCTATATTGCGGAGACGAAAGAGCGTATGAAAGCCCTAAAAGATTTGAATTTGAGAAAAACATCCCTGATTGGAAGTTGCTTTTGCAAATTGACAGCAACGAAGAAACCGATATGATGTGGTGCGATTACGGCAAAAATTTATCTGTGGATTACAAAGCAAAATTTAAAAGATAAGAAATTTGAAAACAGCTGGCTGATTTTACAGCGTGGCTGATAAATTTGACTAATATTAAAGCTCGGTAAGTTTGCACGTACCGACCGAATTAAAATAAAATCCTAAATTTCAAGCCCGCTATAGCTTAAATGACAAATTCAAACAACCCGTCTTGCTACCCAAACAAGACGGGCCGATAAATTTATCTTTGTTTATCTTCTAAAACTTTTTCCTTCCATTTTGAGCTCTCTTTTTTATTATCCATTATATCTTTTGAAAATTCAGCCGCCGCTTCAAAATTCTTCCTTACTCCGTCGCTTGAATTTTGATATTTTACAGCATTTGAGCCCTTGATGCCGATACTCTCCGCCTCGCTAACCGCATCGATGTTTGCACCTAAAAATATAAATTCCCAGTCATATTTGCTCTGTTTTGCCGTTATCATCTGCTTTATTTGAGATTTTGAAAATTCCTTGCTTGAGTTCTCCTGTCCGTCGGTGATGATCACAAAAAGCACTCTATTGTCCCTTGCGTATATGTCGCTCACGCGCTCGATCTTATTTATCGCACTTCCTACCGCATCAAGCAAGGCTGTGTTGCCGCTTGCGAAATACTCTTTATTGGTTAGCTTTTCTATCTTTTTTATATCGACTCTATCGTGGATAACGTTAAAATTCGTATCAAATAAAATAGTCGTAACATGAGTTTTTAACCCAAGCTCTCTTTGCTTATCTATCATCGAGTTAAAACCGCCTATAGTATCGCTCTCAAGCCCGCTCATGGAGCCTGATTTATCAAGGACAAGTACCATCTCAAGATGATTTGCGCAAGGAGCTTTGCAGTCTGTATCAAGAGGTTTTTCTTGAGCGAAACTTAAAATAACGGACAAAAATATAGCTAACAAAAATGCAAATTTTTTCATCGGTTTTCCTTATGTGAATTTGTATGGATTATAGCAGATTAGTTAAAATCATCGGTAGCAAATTAAATTCGGGTTAAGATAGCCTTAACCCGAAAAAGTATTATCTGTTTAAATTTTTAATTCTTACGTAGCTGTTTAGTGCACCCACATAAGCCTTTGCGCTTGCCATCATGGTGTCTATATCAAGTCCGTGTCCTATAACTGCATTTTGCTCGTCAAATTCGACCTTAACCACTACGCTTGCAAGTGCGTCTTTGCCTTGACTTACGGCATTTACCTTATAATCTTTCAAAAGTCCGTTTATGCCGCTTATACGGTCAATCACTTTAAATATCGCATCTACGGTTCCGTTGCCAAGTGCGGCGTCACTTATTAGCTCATTGTCAAATTTTATCGTTACGGACGCGCTTGCAAGACCTTTGTTGCAGTTGCTTTGACCAAGCGTAACGATCTCGTAAATTTCAGGTATCTTGATAAATTCGCTAGTAACAAGAGCTCTGATATCATCATCAAACACCTCTTTTTTCTTATCGGCCAACTCTTTAAATTTATCAAACGCTTCGTTTAACGCATCGTTATTAAGCTCAAATCCTAAACTAGCAAGCTTATCTTTAAACGCATGACGACCCGAATGCTTGCCAAGCACAAGAGAATTTCGCTCAAGACCGATACTCTCGGCACTTATTATCTCGTAAGTCTCTTTGTGTTTTAGCACGCCGTCTTGATGTATGCCGCTTTCATGAGCAAAGGCATTTTTGCCCACTATCGCCTTGTTTGGTTGTGGCTCTATGCCTGTTATGCTTGCCACCATTCTTGAGCTTGGATAAATTTCTTTACAGATTATATCGGTATAAAGCGGTGCAAATATATCATGGCGCGTCTTTATAGCCATTACTATTTCTTCCAAGCTAGCATTTCCTGCACGCTCTCCAAGTCCGTTTAAAGTGCATTCTACCTGCCTTGCGCCAGCCATGATAGCAGCTAATGAGTTTGCAGTAGCAAGCCCCAAGTCGTTATGATTATGCACGGATACGATCGCTCTTCCTTTTACAAACTCAACCATCTGCTTTATCATCTCGCCTATTTCTGTAGGCAACCTATATCCGACGGTATCAGGTAAATTTATAGTTCCCGCGCCCGCTTCTATAACGGCATCACAAATTTCTTTCATAAATACTATATCGGTTCTGCCTGCATCCTCGCAGCTAAACTCAACATCATCACAAAAAGTTTTAGCGTATTTTACGGCATCCACCGCACGCCTTATAACCTCATCGGGCTTCATTTTAAGCTTATATTCCATATGTATCGGGCTTGTTGCTATGAAGGTGTGAATTCTTTTTTTATTTGCAGGAGCTACGGCCTCTCCGGCAGCCTTGATGTCGCGCTCAACAGCCCTTGCAAGAGAGCAAATTCTGATATTTGAAGCTTGTTTTGCTAACTGGGTTATAGCATCAAAATCTCCGGGACTTGCCGCCGCAAACCCTGCCTCCATGACATCTACTCCAAGACGCTCTAGCTGAAGCGCTATACGCAACTTCTCTTCGGTATTCATCGATGCTCCGGGACTTTGCTCACCGTCTCTTAACGTAGTATCAAATATTATTATTTTATTATTATCCATTTTGTATCCTTTTTGGTATTTTTAAGTTTTGTAAATTTTGATGAAGTTTTATTAGTAGTAGCTGCTTAGCGCAGCAGCAGAGAGCTGTTTGAAAGTAGTTTTGATAAAGTTACGATAAATTTAACGGAATAGATATCGCTCATTCGCTCTCCTTTTTAAATTTTGGATTTTTTATGATAAACATATAAACAAACCGAACTATACCATAAAAAACATAAATACTCATTAACGCTGTCGGAGCTTCGATAGGATAGATATAAAGAAGTGAACAAACTATGATAAGCAGAGTTAAAATTTTCAAAGAATTTGTCTTTTTTAGATCTAGTTTTTTAAAGCTAGGGTAGCGGATATTGCTTACCATAAGAATTGCTAATACGGCTTGTAAAATAAGTAAAAACCATTTTGAATTTGCGCTAAATTCATACTCCAAACTAAGTCCGACCCAAAATGCGCTAACTATAGCAGCCGTAGGTATAGGAAGTCCGATAAACACAGAAGGTTCGGAGCTGCCTGTCATTACGTTAAATCTAGCAAGCCTGATAGCGCCAAACACTACAAAAAGTGCCGCTATAAGAGAGCCTAACCGACCGAAATTTTGACCCACCGAAAAATAAAAAAGCATAGCGGGAGCCACGCCAAAAGCAACTATATCAGCAAGACTGTCAAATTCTACTCCGAATTTTGAAGTAGTCTTGGTAAGTCTAGCCACACGCCCATCAAGTCCGTCAAGTATAAGAGAAAGAACGATATAAGATATCGCCTTAAAATACTGTCCGTTAACAGAAGCAATTATGCTAATAACACCCAAAAATGCGCTAGCCGCCGTAAATAAATTCGGAAATATATACATAAGCTTAAGTTTATCGCCGCCCATCATCTCTTACCCTCATAGTTAAAAAATCCTATTAGGCTTGAAGCCTTCAAGCGCTCTCCCACAACTACGCTTATACGCGTATTTGCAGGCAGTATAAGCGCTACTTTTCCGTCACTCATAAAGCCAAATTTTTCACCCGCTTTGATACTATCAAATTTTTCAGCGTATAAATTCCTGCTCATAGCGCCGCTAATAAGCCTTAAAGCTATTTTATTTTTACCTTTTACGGCTATATAAAGAGCTCTTTCGTTTAAGAAATTGGCAGCTTTTATAAAGCTACACAAAAAAAGTCCGTGCCTTTGCTTAAATTCCATCAAATTCATATCGCAAGGAGCTTTTATGGCTCCTGCACCAAAGATAGTCTTGCAAATCACTATCTGCGTGCATTCGGTATCAAAATATGAAATTTTCTCTATGCTTATTATCTTGCCGTCTATAGGGCTTAAGATAGCAAATTCATCATTACTGCTTATAGCCCTATTTGGCTCTCTGAATAAAAATAAAATAATTAGCAAAATAACAAAAAACAGCCACTCAAATTCACCAAAAACAATCGCTACGAGAAATAAAATCCCAAAAATTAGCAGATATTTATAGCCCTCTTTAGCGATTATTTTCGTACTTTGCATCATCTATTCTTTAGAATTTGACTTATGATCTTCCTCTTTAGCCTCTTGTAAATTTACAAGACGAGTAGGCAAGCCTTTTTCCTTCTCATACTCTTCTATAATTGATCTAACCCTAGCGCCCTCGATGGTCTCTTCCTCATAAAGCGCTTCAACCATCTTTTCTATCGCACCTTCATAAAGCCTAAGAGTATCAAGAACCTCTTTGTATCTGTTTTCAAGAGTGCTTTTAACGAATTCATCGACCTTTTCAGCCATCTTATCGCTATAGTCTTTTATGCTCTGTCCACCGGTTAAGAAAGTATTTCTTTGTTTTTCAAGCACCATAAGGCCTGCAACTTCACTCATGCCATACATAGAAACCATAGCTTTTAGTATATCGGTTGCTCTTTCTAGGTCATTTCCCGCACCAGTTGAAATTTCTTTTATAAACACCTCTTCAGCAGCCCTGCCTGCTAAAAGCACATCAACACGAGCGATTAACTCATGACGCTGCATCATAAATTTATTCTCTTCAGGAGTATTTAAAGTGTATCCAAGAGCGGCAAGTCCGCGAGGTATGATAGAAACTTTCGTTACTTTATCGGCACCTTTAGTGGTTTCTGAAATCAGTGCATGCCCGCTTTCGTGATACGCAACTATACGCTTTTCCTTTGGATTTATACGTCTTGATTTCTTCTCAAGCCCGGCTATGGCTCTTTCTACGGCTTCAACCAGATCTTTTTGCTCTACGTAATTTTTCTCTTTTCTTCCCGCCAGAAGTGCGGCTTCATTTATGATATTTGCAAGATCGGCTCCCGCAAGACCTGCCGTCATACGAGCAATCTCTTCGATATCGGCTTTTGAATCAAGCTTAATATCCTTCATGTGAACACGTAAAATATCAATTCTACCCTTAAAATCAGGCTTGTCTACAAGCACTTGCCTATCAAATCTTCCCGGTCTTAAAAGTGCAGCATCAAGCACTTCAGGGCGGTTTGTCGCAGCCAAAACTATAACAGGCGAAGCGTCCGAGCTAAAGCCGTCCATCTCGGCTAAAAGTTGATTTAGAGTCTGTTCTCTCTCATCGTTTCCACCTATCATTCCGCTTGCCGCACGGCTTTTGCCTATAGCATCTATCTCGTCTATGAAAACTATTGCAGGCGCTTCTTTTTTAGCATTTTCAAAAAGATCCCTAACGCGACTTGCGCCAACACCCACAAACATCTCTATGAAGCTAGATCCTGATACCGAGAAAAACGGCACATCAGCCTCTCCTGCAACCGCTTTTGCTAAAAGAGTTTTACCAGTACCCGGAGGTCCAACCAAAAGTACGCCTTTTGGAATTTTAGCTCCCAAATTTATATATCTATCGGGATGCTTTAAGAAATCAACAATCTCCTTAACCTCATCTTTGGCCTCCTCAACACCCGCGACATCGGTAAATTTAACCTTTGGTTTTTCGGAATTTACAAGCTTTTTAGAGCTTCCCATTCCAAGTATGCCTCCGCCCATATTTTTTTGCATTCTGCTTGCAAGGAACATCCAAATTCCAAAGAATATAAATATCGGAAGCACCCACGAAAACAGCAGTTCGCTAAACCAATTCGTCTCGCTATATGCGCCGTAAGGAATTTTATTTTCCTCAAGAAGAGGAACCAAGGTAGGATCGCTTACTCTTTTTGCTATATAAACGGCTTTGCCATCGCCCATGTTAGCCACAGCCTTAATAGAAGTTTCAGCAATTCCTACTTGAGATACCTGCTTGTTTTTTATCATTTCTTTTAGATCAGAATACGATACGTTTTTCGTCGTTGCCGCGCCTCCAAGAGAGCTCGTACCCATATCCATACCATCGGTAAAACTTCTAAAAACCAAAATTATAACAATTGCAAAAATGGCAAAAATAAAAATCGGATTTTTATTGAAAAAATTATTTCCGCCATTGTTATTGTTTAAATTTCTATCGTCATTAAATCTTTTATTATTCATTATGTCCCTTAAAAACTATTTTTGAAATACAAAGCTGCTCCACTCGTTTTCGCTCTTACTCTCAACAAGCTTAAGCAACGAGAAAGCATCTAAAATTCGCTCTTTATACCTATCAAGCACACCCGCTAAAATAAGATAAGAGCCATTTTGAAGTAATTTTATCAAATCATTTTTTAATATTAAAATAACGTCGGCTATTATATTTGCAACTACCACGTCATACTTTTCATCCAAATTCGATATAGAACCGGTCCAAATTTTATTTATCTTAACGCCGTTAAGATCGGCATTTTGTTTTGAACTATCTACGGCTTGCTCATCCGTATCGCAAGCATCAACCGAGCACCCAAGCTTTGCCATAACTATGCTTAATATCCCGCTTCCACAACCCACATCTATAGCTTTCATGTCGCTTTTGGCATATTTTTGTAAAAATCCCACGCACGCATTAGTGCTCTCGTGATGTCCAGAACCAAAGGCAAGAGCCGGATCTATTATGATGTTAGTAAAACCGTCTTTTGGCTCTTTCCAGCTTGGATGTATATAAATTTTATCTATTAAAATAGGCTTAATGTTTCTTTTATATTCGTTTATCCAGTCTTTGTTCTCTTTTGTTTGTAAATTTATCTCAAGATCAACGTTGCGTCCTAATTCTTCAAGCTTTTTAGCAAATTCTTTTAAACCGAATTCTATCTCGTCAAGCTCATTTTCATCGCGAATTATAAAGCCGTCTTTAATCTCTTCAATACAAGTTATGCCAAACGAAAAAACAAGATCGCGCAAAAGCTCGCAAGAGCTTTTTGAAACTACGGTAAGTTCGTAAAATTTATCTTTTAAAGCGGAATTTTGCATTAGCCAAGAACGTCTTCAAGCTTCTCTTTTAATACCTGCGGCGTAAAAGGCTTAACGATATAGTTATTTACGCCCGCTTTTAGAGCTGTTATAACCTCCGCTTTACCGCCTTCTGTCGTAACCATAATTATAGGCATATCGACATATTTTTGCTCTGCACGCACTTTTTTTACAAGCTCAAGCCCGTTCATTTCAGGCATATTCCAATCTGTTATAAGTATTGCTATATCGTCATTTTGACCAAGAATTTGCCAAGCTTCAACTCCGTGCTCAGCCTCTAAAATATCAGCGTGTCCGAGCCTTTGAAGGGTATTTTTTATAATTCTTCTCATTGTAGAACTATCATCTACTACCAAAATTTTCACAATAACATCCTTTTTTAAATTTGCCCCATTTTATCAAAATTTTTGTTTAAATAAACTTTAAACGTTATCTTGCAAGCCTGAAAGCCTCTTTTAAATCAATCCTTCCTTCATAATAAGCCTTGCCTATTATCACGCCGTAGATTCCTCCCGCCTCTTTAAGTGCGGTTATATCATTTAAATCCTTAACGCCTCCGCTTGCTATCGTGTCTATGCCGCTAGCAAGGGCTATCTCTTTTGTAAATTTTACATTTACGCCCTCAAGCATTCCGTCTTTGCTGATATCGGTGCAAATTATCGCTTCAGCTCCCGCTCCTGCAAATTCACGCGCAAGATCGGTCGCTTTCATATTTGACACGTCAGCCCAGCCCTCAGTCGCCACATAGCCGTTTAATGCGTCTATGCCTATTGCTACCGGGTAAATTTTAGCCACTTCTTTTACGAAATTTGGATTTTTAAGTGCGATTGAGCCTAAAATCACTCTTGAAATTCCGCTGTTAAGATAACTTTTTATACGCTCTTTTGTGCGGATTCCTCCGCCTAGCTGGATCTTTAAATTCGTAGCACTAACTATCTTTTCAACGGTTTTTAGGTTTATCGCTTCTCCGGCAAAAGCACCGTCTAGATCAACTACATGAAGCCATTTTGCACCCAAATTTTCAAATTCCTTCGCAAGCTCTTCAGGGTTATTGGAGTAAATTTTAGCAGTTGCCATATCCCCCTTGCTAAGCCTTACCGCCTTGCCCTCTTTTAGATCGATAGCAGGAAAAATTTCCATCACAACCTCCCGAAATTTCGTAAAATTTTAAGCCCCGCGTCGCTGCTTTTTTCAGGATGAGGCTGAAATCCGTAAATATTATCCGCGCAAACCGCACTTATAAACTCATATCCATATTCACTTGTTGCAAGAGCGAATTTCGGCTCGCAAACCACGTGATAGCTATGCACGAAGTAAAGATACTCACTTGCTCCTAAATTAGCATTTAAAGCAGTTTGACGAGTGAAATTTAAACCGTTCCAACCGATATGAGGGATCTTAAGAGGAGTTTTAAATTCCGCTTCGTTAAATTTCTTAACTCTTCCGCTTATGAGCTCAAGTCCCTTGCTAACGCCAAATTCATCGCTTTCATCAAATAAAAGCTGCATGCCAAGGCAAATTCCTAAAAACGGCTTGCCGCTTTTGGTAAATTCCTTTATCGCTTCATGCATATTAAGCTCTTTTAGTCTATTCATCGCTAAGGCAAACGCCCCGACTCCGGGTAAAACAGCTTTATCAAATTTAGCCAATTCATCGGCATTTTTTACTAATTTAGCCTCAAAGCCTACGAATTTAAAAGCATTTACAACGCTTTGTAAATTTCCTGCTCCATAGTCGATGATACCGATATTTGAGCTCATTGACCGCTCTTTTGCCTAACAACGGCAAGATAGACGCTCAGCGCTATCATAAGCATAGCAACGCCGCCTATTAAGTAAATAGCGTTGATGATATGATCAGGCGCGGTTATGGCGTATTTAAAGACCAGCATAAGCGCCTCTATGGCAAGCGCGATGATGATAGAACCGATAAATCTAACCATAGTCTTATACATACCCGTATCGTCATTTTGCCCGCCCTTGCCAAGCACCTCTTCTTCAAAGATCGCCTTAACCAGATCAAAAATCGCTAAAGCAAGCGTTAAAACGATGGTTGATTCAAACATCTCCTCGACATTTATCAGCATAAAGCTCTTTGATAAAAAGCTCTCCACTCCGTAATAAAACAAAAACGAAGCCACCATAAAAAGCGCAATCGCAAAAGCGGTATAAACAACTTTTAAAAATTTACCGAAATAGCTCTCAACCGCACCGGGACTTGCCAAATTTAGAATTTTTTCAAGCGAGATATCTATGCAGGCTACAAATTTAAGCTCGTTTTTATCATCATATATCGGTGTTGAAGCCGTTACGCAAAGCTCGTTAGTAAGCGTAGAAGGATACGGATCCGTTAGCACGCAACGCTTTTCGCGAACGGCTCTATAATAATAAGCCTTATTGCTTCTATCTCCGCCCTTGCCCTCTATGTAGCTTGGGTTTAGGCTGATTGAGTTTTCAAGCTGAATGCCGTTTTCATCAAGCACGTAAAACGCGTCAAATTCCTCTATCTCGTGAGCTATCTTATCAAAGCCTTTGTTTATAGCCTCTAAGCTAACGCCGGGCAGTTTGTTTGGCAAATTTCTGCTAAAAAGATAGCACAAATACGCCCTTGCCTTATATCTAATGTCCGAAAACCTCTGAATGTCCTTTATAACCAACTCTATCCTTTCGTATTTAGCGCGTGATTAAACTCGGGAACGATCTCTTTTAGCTTGCCCGCTATATCAGCGCAATTTAAAAGCTCTTTTATATCGTTATTTAGCTTAGTTAAATCATAAATTTGAGATTTAGTTACAAAAATCGACTCAAATTTCGTCCTTGCGTCAGCTTCGTTTATCAGCAGCTCCTCATATAGCTTCTCACCAGGTCTAAGACCTACAAATTCGATACCTAGGTGCTCTTTGTTTGAAAGAAGCAACATCTTTTTAGCAAGATCGACTATCTTAACGGGCTCGCCCATATCAAGCACAAAGAGCTCTCCTCCTTCGGCTATCGAGGCTGCTTGAAGCACAAGCTGGCAGGCTTCCGAAGTAAGCATGAAATATCGCGTTATATCAGGGTGAGTAACCTTTAACGGCTTATTTGCCGCGATTAACTCTTTAAATTTCGGTATGACGCTACCGCTACTTCCAAGCACGTTTCCAAACCGCACGCAAACGATCTCGGTCTTATCGGGCAAATTTGAATTTAGAGCGTATAGCTCGCAAACCCGCTTCGTTGCGCCCATGATGTTTGTCGGGCGAACGGCTTTATCAGATGAGATGATGACCACTTTTTTAACGCCAAATTCAAGCGATAGATCAACTACGAATTTTGTGCCCAAGATATTGTTTTCAACAGCCGATTTTGGATTTTGTTCGCAAAGAGGCACATGCTTATAGGCTGCCGCGTGGATTACGATTTCTGGTTTAAATTCGCTAAAAACCGGCTTAATCTCATCAAAATTTGTAATATTTATCATCTTGCTTACGGTTTTATCGCTGTTTGTCATCTCGCCTATTTGATAGAGGTTATATTCGCTATGATCAAGCATTATAAGCTTTTTAACGCCAAATTTCAGACACTGCTTGCAAATCTCGCTTCCTATACTTCCGCCCGCACCAGTTACAAGCACAACCTTGCCTTCTAAAAATTCCCTTACGGCTTTTTCGTCTAAATCCTTTGGCTTCCTTGCAAGCAGATCTTCAATAGAGATATTTTTAATAGGCTCATTTCCAAAAAGAGAGAAAATTTTAATATCGCGAATTCCGTGCTCCGTAAGCTCGTCAAAGAGCTCTTTTAGCTCTTCTTGAGGCAAAGCAAGGGCGATAATAGCCGTTTTTACGTTGTATTCTTTTATCAAACTTGAAATTTTACTCTTTGGCTGCACCAAAAATCCGTCGCAATAAGTCCCCACAAGCTCACTTCTGCCGTCAACTACGCTGGTAGCGTAAAGATCGGCATATCCTTGCCTAAGTCCTTTTAATACGTGCAACGCCTTTGAAGTAGCGCCTATTACGATACAAGGCTTGCTAGTGTCGTCTTTTTTGGAAAAGTCAAGAAACATCCGCTTTGAAATTCTTAAGCTTCCAACAAGCAAGCAAGATACGATAGCATCGATTAAAATTACGCTTCTTGGGAAAGGATCAAAGACATCATAAAAGCTAAAAAACAGAGCGAAAAACACTAAAATCGTGCAGATATGCACAAGGAAAATTTTCCTAGCTTCATTAAGTCCGAAAAACCTCCAAGGCACTTTGTAAATTTTAAAAACCCACATAAAAAACAGCTTAAGCAAGACAACGGTAACCATCGCGATATATAGGCTTGTTTTAAAAAATTCAGGTATAACGCCGCTAAATCTAAGCAGATACGCCACATAAAAACTTCCCACAAATATCGCGATATCAAAGCTTAAGAAAAATATCAGCCTTTTTAGCTTGGTTGCTTTAAACATTATAAATTTTCCCTTACTATCTTTACCACTCGCTCAAATTCATCTTCGCTCATAGCAGTGCCACTTGGCAGGCAAATTCCTCTTTCAAACATATCTTCGCTAACTGAGTTTATAAAGCCAAGAGCTCCCTTAAACACAGGCTGCATATGCATAGGCTTCCATAGCGGACGGCTCTCTATACCCTCTTTACCAAGAGCTTCTATAACCTTTAAATGCGTGCCCTTTTCTTTAAAAAGAGCGGTCGTTAGCCATCTGTTGCCTCTTGAATTTTCAAGTTCGGGCATGAACTCAAGCTCGCTTAAAGCCTCTTGATAGCGAGCGAAAATTTCTCGCTTTTTAAGCACTCTGCTTTCTAAAACCTCCATTTGAGCCACACCGATAGCGCCCAAAACGTTACTTAATCGGTAGTTATATCCGTAGTCTTCATGCTCGTAATGCAAAAATGGTTCTCTAGCCTGAGTCGAGTAAAACCTAGCCTTTTTAACCAGCTCATCATCTCCTACAAGCATACCGCCGCCTGAAGTTGTTATGATCTTGTTGCCGTTAAAGCTATAAACTCCAAGCTCGCCAAAACTTCCAAGCGCTTTATCCTTATAAAATCCGCCAAGCGCTTCTGCCGCGTCTTCTACTAAAGCAATGTTTTCATTTTTGCAAATTTCACAAATTTCATCCATCTTGGCAGCCTGTCCGTAAAGATGAGTAAGAACTAGGGCTTTTGGCTTTTTAGGCAAATTCAAAATCGCCTTTTTAAGCAGCTCTGGACTTAAATTCCAACTCTCATCGCTATCTATAAAAACGGGTGTCGCGCCCTGATATAAAATCGGCGAAACCGAAGCCATAAATGTAAAGCTTGAAGCAAGCACGAAATCGCCCTGAGCTACGCCAAGCACCCTAAGCGCCAGATGAAGCCCTGCAGTCGCCGAGCTAAGAGCTAGTGCGCTACTTACGCTTGCATACTCCTTGACGCTTGCTTCAAATTTATCCACAAATTCGCCAAGCGGAGCGATGTAATTGCTCTTAAAAACCTCATCTATATACTTTTGCTCGTTTCCGCTCATATGTGGCGGACTTAAAAAAACTCGCTTCATAATTAACTGCCTTAATCTAAGTTTTTGCTAATTCTGGCGGGATTTCCATAAGCTAAAACATTATTTGTTATATCCCTTACCACAACGCTTCCTGCACCTATCACGCTTCTTGCGCCGATCTTAATGCCTTGAATCACGCAAGAGCCTATCCCAACATGCGTAAGATCACCTACTTCAACTCCTCCCGCAAGAGCGGCATTTGGGCTGATATGGGCAAATTCGCCGATTACGCAATCATGCTCAATGACCGAAGCGCTATTTATGATAGCACCTTGCTTGATAACTGCACGAGCGTTTATAACTGCATTTGGCATGACAACCACTCCACGACAAATTTTTGCGCTCGTGCTTATAACCGCACTTGGATGAATGAGGCTAACTACGTTAAATCCTGCTTCACAGACTAAATTTTGCAAATTTTTGCGTGCGTTATTATCGCCTACGCCTATGATGATGTCGGCTTTTTTTAACTCAGGGCTAAATTTAAGTATATTTACGCCATTAAATTTAGCATCATCAAGAAATATAACCTTCTCATATCCGCACTCTATCGCTATATCAGCGATAACCGCAGCATGGCCGCCACATCCGTATATATAAATCTCAGTTGGTTCCATCAAATTTCACCGTAGTAGCCTCTCCGGCTTTGTTTATATCGTTTCTTTTAAGAACTTTTTTTATCGTTAAAAGTGCGATTTTAGCATCTAGAATAAGGCTTAAATTTCGCACATATTCTACGTCGTATCTAAATTTTTGCTCCCAGCTTATAGCGTTTCTGCCATTAACCTGCGCAAGGCCTGTTATACCGGGGCGCACATCATGCCTTTTAGCCTGCTCGGCGCTATAAAGCGGCAGATACTCTATAAGAAGCGGGCGCGGGCCGATAAAGCTCATATCGCCTTTTAGCACGTTAAAAAGCTGTGGAAGCTCGTCTAGACTAAGGCTTCTTATCATTTTGCCGAATTTATTAAGCCTTAACTCATCGCTTAAAAGCTCTCCGCTCCCATCTCTTTCATCGCTCATCGTTTTAAACTTATAAATCTTAAAAATTTTAGCATTTAGTCCCGGGCGAGCCTGAGTAAAAATCACATCTTTACTAATCTTAAAATATATAAAAATTCCCGTTGCAAGCACAATGGGAAATGTTAAAGTTATCAATAAAACAGCACCCAAAATGTCTAAAAATCTTTTAAAAAACGCCCTATACATCTATAAATTTCCTATAAACTTCAATGTATTTTTTAGCTATTATCTTTTCGTCAAATTCCATAACCGCCATGCCCCTGCCACTTTGCCCAAGCCTTTTAGTTAAACTCTCGTCATCAAGCAAAATTTCTATCTTTTTAGCTAGATCGCTGGAATTTTTAACTTCGCAAAGAAGTCCGTTTACCCCGTCTATGATAGCCTCATTGCACCCGCTAACATCGCTTGCCACAACTGCTCTGCCCATACTCATAGCCTCCAGTACCGTTCTTGGAAAGCCCTCTTTATAGCTTGGAAGAGCTAAGATATAAGATGATTTTAGAAGCCTAGCCACATCATCTCTTGCTCCAAGATACTTTACGCTTCCGCCCTTTAAGAACTCTAAATTTGCAGTGCTTTTGTTGCCGTCAAAGCCCTCTCCGACAAAGACGAACAAAGCATCCTTTCTGTCTTTTAAAATTTCAGCCGCTTCGTAAAATTCGCGCACGCCTTTATGCCACATGGCTCTAGCTATCATCAAAACTACTTTTTTGCCGCTAAAATCAATGCTTTGATACAAATTTTCATCAAATTTTGCGGTGTCGACTCCGACACTTTTTATCTTTATAACCTTATCTTTATCTATCAAATTTTGGCTTAAAAAATATCTCGGATCGGCTTCATTTACGAAGATACAAGCATCGCTTAGCTTAAGAGCTTTTTTATAAAGCAACTCGATACTTTTTCTAATAAGTCTTGTCTTTAGGTCATCGTCTATGTAAAAGCTTCCAAGTCCTTCGACAAGATTTATCACTCGCTTTATGCCAGCTTTTTTGGCTGCAAACGTTCCAAATACGTTTGATTTGTGAGCGGAAGTTTGAAGGAGGTCTAAATTTAAAGAACGAAGAATTTCACTTAATTTTTCAGTGTTTTTAAATACTACAAACGGGTTTAGGCTGGCCCTATCAAGCTCGTAATAAACGCAGTTAAACTCGCTTTCAAGGCGAGTTGAGAATTCACCCTTAGGACAGATCGCAAAAACCTCATGTCCTAAATTTTGTAAAGCCCTCATGATAGGCGAGCGAAAGAAGTAAATGCTCATATCGGCGTGAGATAAAAAGCCTATTTTAGCCATAAAAAGCAACTTTATTTAAAATTCTCGCCGATATTCGCGCAAAGTAGTTCGCAAAGCCGCAAAGATAATTTGTATCTTTGCTTTGTTTGCTCATATCAGCGTGAGATAAAAAGCCTATTCTAGCCATGATTCATAGCTTTCTTTAAGATAAAACAGCCTGCAAGATAGCTCAAGCAAAATCTGCTAAAATACCTAAATTTCATCATCAAATTTCACTTTTTAAATTTTAGATACGATACATCAACTACTTTAACAGTTTATAAATTTTTACCGCTCCGTTTAAAAGCACAGGCTCAAACAACTCCTTATCGTAATTTTCAAAGACAAAAAGCTGTACGTAGGTCGAGTCTAAACTCTGCTTGTCAAGCACTAAAAATCGCCCGTAATCTTTCATATAAACTACATAAATTTTACCGTCTTTATCACGCTCAAATTTCTTTACTACAAGCTCTTCTTTTTCGTTATAGTTTGTTTCATAGTATGTGTTCATAGGTATCTTTTCACCCGCAAAGCTAAGCGTAGTAGCGTCATTTGATATGCTAAAGCCGTTACCGATATCTATCCTGTCTTTACTCAGCGAATAAGGTCTTCCTATATGAAAAAGCAAGTCTTCATACTTCTTGCCGCTACTTAGATCAAGACGTGAAAACTGAAGCGCTACCGGAAATATATGCATCATCGCATCGGGAAGATAATAATATATATCTCGCGTCTTGTTTGGTAGCTTAAATTCCTTATCGTTTAATGAGTTTAAAAATAAATTCACATCGGTAAAATTATATTCTTTCATCATTTGAGCTAAATTTGAGCCGAATTTCTCGCTAAATTTTCGCTCCGTATACTCAACCTCAAGACGAGCCATATTTGCAGAAGCCCTCTGAGGCTCTCCAAGAGCGAAACTAACGGCGAAGTTATCCCTGCCAAGGTGCTTACCGCCGTCAATTAACGTCTTGGTATCGGCATAATAACGAATCGGATATCCATAGTCCCACCAAGCAAGCGTATAATCCTCCCTGCCTGCGATTTGTTCCAGCTTGCTTACGCTTTCAACCTCTTTTTGAACAAAAACGGTTGAGACCTTGTATCCATATATGTGCCAAACACATGGCGCAAGCGCAACCAGCGTAATGCTGATTAAAGCAAGCCTGCTTAAAATTCTATTTGATTTTACGGAGTTTATGATTAGGTAACTAATGCCGCAAGCAAACGCAAAAACAAGCGCAAAGATAAGATAAGAGCCGATCTTAACTTCGCTTACAGGTATAACAAGGGCTAAATTTTGCCCAAATACCGGCAAACTTTCATTGATAGCGCCGTAAAATCTATCAAAATAAAGGCACAAAGTAGCGATAAAAACAGCCAAAGCGGCGATACAAAATTTCTTAAAATGCTTGCCGTCTTTTAAAGAATTTATGCTCAAATTTAAGATATACCCAAATCCAAGCGCCATAACAGGAACGGCATAAACGGTAAATCTAAGACCTCCTTTAACCGCTAAAAATCCTAGCAAAAGCATAGGCGTAGCAAGCAAAAACGAACGGAATTTAAAAGCCATAAGCACGGTACCGATAAAAGCTACGATAAATGTAATCACATGCCCGCTGATACGCTGCGCAAACGTGTCAAAAGGCACTATACTTGACTCTCTTATGGTTTGATTTACGTTGTAGTAATGAAATGTAAGCCCCGTGCTTTCGGCTACATCTCTAAAGATATAAAATTTAAGCTGAAAAATGATAGGCTTAAGCCCGCCGCAAGCCGCAAATAACGCAACCGCACAAGCCGCTAGGATAGCGATTGTCTTTTTATTCCAAATTTCAGGCTTAAAATAAATCGCCGCATAAAGCGCGATAATAATGCTAAATTTAGGCACGTAATCGATATTTGTAAGTGCTATAATCATAAAAATAAGCGCTTCGTAATTTAGCTTATTTGTCCGATCAAATATCAAAGTATAGATCAAAAACAGACCTATCATCGCCGAATTTAACGAGAAAGAGCTAGGATACCACCAGTTGTAAATCAAAATAAAAACAGGGATATATATGAGGTTTGATCGCTGCTTACTCTCAACCAGACGCACCATCGACCAAAGCACAAACACGGCAAGCACGATAACAAGCATATCCGTATCATAATACCCTGCCATAGTTCGGTTGTAGTAGCTGTTTGCGATACTTGCAAGAAGTGCGGCTACAAAGCCGACCTTTAGCATGCCATATTCGCGCGCTATCAAGATCACTGGCACAACAATAAGCGAGCTAAAAAACACACTCATATAAAGGATTATCGTCTCAAATTTAAACGGCAAAAAGCTAGCCAGCACATAAGTAAGCGATGATAGCGAGCGTCCGTAGTAGCTAAGGTCATTAGGCTGATGAAATCCAGCCATCATATCCCTTGCACCTTCGGCAAAAGCATAGCCGTCGTTAGTGCTTATCATAAGCTGATCGTTCCAAAAAAACGGCTCATAGGCACTTGCCCAATACACCCAATACATCCTGCAAAATACGCTAAAAGCAAATGCAACCGCGATCAGGAAAAACGTCTGCTTTGAAAACTGAATATTTTTAAAACCGTCTATAAATTTATTGCCCATCAATACCCTCTAAGTGCTCTATAAGCTGCTTAGCTATAGCAGTCTTGTCAAAATTTTTAATGCGATTATACGCTTTTTTTTCATAAGTTTTTCTCAAATTTTCATCATCTAAAGCTTTTTTCATCGCTTCTTGCATGGCTTTTTCATCATCTACACCTACCAAAACACCAAATTCATCATCGCCCAAAAGCTCTCTAGCGCCACTTTTATGATCGGTTGAGACGATAAATTTCTCACACGCCAAAGCTTCAAGAAGCACGTTTGAAAATCCTTCAAAACGTGAAGCGCAAAGGAAGCACTGCGAATTTTTGATAAATTTAAACGGATTTTTGCTTACTCCAAGAAGCTTCACGCGATCTTGCACGCCAAGCTCGTTTATAAGGCTTTCAAGCTCGGTTTTTAAATTTCCTTTGCCTAAAATTCCAAGTGTTGCTCGTTCGTCGTTTAAATTTGCAATTATTCTTATTAGCATAGCTTGGTTTTTACCGCTATCAAGCCTGCCGATATTTAAGAAAAACGGCTTAAAATAGCTATCAAAAGGCTCATTTGCAAGCTTTTTAATAAGGTCTAAATCAAGTGCGTTGTATAGCACCTTTGTCTTTTTTGCATCGCAGCCAAAATTCTCTATAAGATCTTGCGCATTTCCCTGTGCATTTGCAAGGATTAAATCGGCTTTGTTATAAAGCGCCTTTAGCAAAATTTTATTGGCAAATCCGCTAATTCCGCTACCATAAATAATAGAAGGAGAGCTACGCTCGCTTATAACCATCCTGCCTTTAAGCCCCAAAACTCTAGCCATCAAAGCGATATAACAGGGGCGGTTCATCAGCACGAAGTGAGTATCTATCCTTAAATTTTCGCAAAGTTTTTTGTATTTAAAGGCTAGCTGCGGCAAAGCGAAAAATAGCCTAAAAAGCTTTAAAATTCCACCCTCATAAGGATCTGAGCGCTCTATGAAGTGGATTTTTACTTCACTTGGTATATCATAGGCTATAACTTCACTCATTAAGATTAGATGAATTTCATAGCTCTTTACAAGCTCTGGCAATAAATTTGAAACAACTCGCTCGGCTCCTCCCGAACCCATCGAATAAAGAAAAATCGCAAGCTTTTTCATTGTTTTAACACGTCATTAACGATTTTAAGCCAACTTCGGCGAAAATTTTCAAGCTTAAATTCGTCCTTTCTAGCTCTTGCGTTTATGATAAATTCTTGCGCCTTCTTCTCGTCATTTATCAAAATTTCAAGCTTTTTAGCAAATTCCGTCTCGTCGTTTAACCCGCATAAAAATCCGTCAAACCCGTCTTTAATAAGCTCGCTTGGACCGCATATACAATCAACCGAAATTCTCGCACAATCAAAAAAGATAGCCTCTATTAAGATATTTGAAAGCCCCTCGCTAAGGCTTGTAAGGGCCACTATCTTGGCTCTTTGGTAGAAATTTTCTATATCCTTAACCGCGCCTGCAAACTCTATGCTAACGCTTTTTTCATCGGCTAAATTTTGATATTTTCGTATATCCCCTGCTCCGCAAACTACTATTTTATAGCCGTTTCGCCTGCTAGGCGGTATTAAAGCAAACGCGTTTATAAGAAATTCAAGACGCTTGTTTGAACTTAAATTTGAAGGAAAGAGGATGATATTTTCTTTTGTTATCTTTTCGTCCCCGTCGCTTGCCATAAAAAACGGATTTTTGATGATGGCTGAGTGTTTAAGAGCGTAAAAATCATAATCGAATTTCGTTAGAAACGTTATAAAATCAGCCTTTTTATAAGCTAAGTTTACAAGGGTTTTGCTTAGTAAATTTTTGTGATTGGTATGATTTCCATGCTCTGAAATGATGAGTTTTGAATTTGCTTTAGCAAACGCCAAAGGATAGGCTCCAAAGCCCGCAAAGCTGATAATTAGATCGAATTTATTTTTTGCAAAAAATTTCTTAAACTCTAAAAACGAATTGCGCAAAAAACCGCTTGTTTCAAGGTTTAAATTTGTCATTTCAACATCGTCAAAAAATCCCTCTTGATCACTTTTAAGCACGCTTAATACGCTTACTTCAAAACCTTCATCAACAAGTGCGTCATAGACCGCACGCGCTACTTTTATGCTGCCTCCAAGCATATTTATATAAATTACCAAACAAATTCTAGCGCCTTTCAAGCAGAGCCTTTTAGCCAAAGTCTAAATTTGCTAAGCGATATAATCAAAGAGCGCGGAAACGGGCTTAAAGCAAGCATCGCAAGCGCTTCTTTAGTCGGTTTTGCGCGAAGACTTTTCAATATAAATTGATACATTTTTTTATACTCACCGCCCATCTTTGCATAGTAAGCAGCAGTTTTATACAAGATAGCTATGCGATTAGGATCTGTTTGGGGGGCTTTTTTTATAAGTAAATCAGCCATAAGAGCGTAGCCTTTCATAATGCTAAGCGGTCGCTTGAGTGCGTTTGTCGTAACGCTATCGTCTCTTTGAAACCTATAAATTCTAACGGCTTCATGAAGATAATATGCAGGAAAATCAAAAAGATATATCCAAAGCGTATTTTCACTACCGTATAGACCCTTTTCAAAGCGTCTATCGCCGATGGCTTCGCGTCTAAACATAACTAAAAATTCGCCTCTTATCTTGCCGTCATAATAGTCTTGCTTATTTATCTCTTGGCTTTTTTCAAGCCCAAAGCCAGAAAATTTCTCTGTTTTTTCGCCGTTAATCTCATAATAGCAATTCGCCCAAACGCTATGATAGCCTAAATTTAGCACGTTTACCATCTTGGATATCGCACCTTCAAGCAACAAATCATCATCATCAAGTATCACGAAAGCATCGCCGCTTGATTTATCAAAACCGTTGTTTTTATTGCCATTTGGTCCGCGCTCGTAAGTTTGATTTGTGAAGTATTTTACGCACTCGAATTTAGCCTCATACTCTTTAGCAAGCTCGCTTGTGCCGTCATTTGAGTTATCATCGGTAATCACTATCTCTTTATTTTCATAGTCTTGTGCTAAAGCGCTTTTTAGAGCTAACTCAAATAAATTTTTACGATTATAAGTGGGTATGATTATGCTAATTTTTAAATTTTTATCCATAAATCTCCGCCTCAAAATATAACCGAGTATATCAAATTTTAATTAATATAAATTTTTTATATTTTAACGGAGTCGCCTATAAATTCCATCCATTTTTTGTAAATTTGCTCTATCTTAAAGCTATCGGCTTTAAGGTTTGCATTTTTTACGAATTTTTCTCTTAACGCATCGTCATTTACAAGAATTTCTATCTTTTCGCTAAGCGCTTTAGTGTCATCAATCGGAACTAAAAAGCCGTCCACGCCATCTTCTATAAGCTCACTGGCTCCAGTTGTCGCGGTTGCAATTCTAGCGCAGTCAAAAAATATGCTTTCTATCAAAACATTAGGAAGCCCTTCCGTTTTAGAGCTTGAAACAATGATCTTAGAACGCTCATAAAGCGAAGCTATATCTTCGGTTTGACCGACAAATTCGACATCTATATGTAGATCGTGAGCTATAAGATCAAGGCGCTGTTTTTCATCGCCCGATCCGGCTATAACGATTCGGTAATCCTTTAAAATTTCTTTATCTATTAAACTAATTGATTTCAAAAAGACGTCACAGCCCTTAAGAGCCACCAGCCTACCAACAAAAAGTATTATATTTTCTTTAGGCAAACCCTTTTTGCTAGCTTCAAACATAGGGTTATACATAACTGTTTTATTTTTTACGAATTTATAGTAGTCAAAATCGCTCTTAGTAAGTACCGTAAGACCTGTCGCATAAGGATAAAGAAGGCGTCTTAACCACACCCAAAGCTTAGGTTTAAGAAAGCTTGAACTTGAATGCTCGCTTATAAAAAGCGGCTTGTTTATAAAGATATTTGATAGTATTACATTTATATTCGTGCTATCCATAAAAGATATCACAACATCGAAATTTCCCTCTTTAATGAGTTTTCTTTGGTAAAAAAACTTCTTAATCCGCCTAACAAAATTGGTAAAAAATCCCTTCTTAAGCATAGGATAAGGAAGATCTATAAGCTTAACTCGCTTGTCGATATCGTAAAAAGAAGGTTTTGAGTCAAATTTAAGCAAGGTAACATCATGAAAATTTGCAAAATATCCGGACAATATCGCCATAACCCGCTCGGCACCGCCCGCTTGCATAGTCGATATCACAAACAAAACTCTCATTATTTATCTCCAAAATTTATTTATAACCTTGCAAAAAACAATTAAAATTCATAAAAAAGAAATTGGCATTTTATAAATTTCATCCTTTATAACTGCTTACTTTTTCTTTTTAAAAATTCGCTCATAGCCTTTAAATTTGGCTTCAAAACGAGTCGATAAAATGTATTTTACCGAATTAAAGTAAGCTTTTAAATTTTGGCTTTCATAGCCCCTTATATCTCTTGCCTCTTGGATAGCCGAACTACTTAGATCAACAGGATGAGCAAAAATATCGCTAAAATACATCTTAAGTCCGTTTTTCTTAAGCAGATAGCTCCAAAAATCGGTCGTGCAAACAGCCTCGTTGTGCGTTTGAAGCAACGCCTTAGCACTTGATTTTGTAACTATATAAGCCGCCGCCCTATAAATACTTGAGTGCGAATGCTTTGAAACTTCATAAAGCTCAGCGTTAAGCCTTTTGCCAAATGCGCTAAATCTTCCGTCAAGTCCGTCCTGACAACCGCATATCAAAATCGAATTTTCACATATATTTTGAGCAAGTTCAAAGGATTTTTTAATACCCTCATCATCTCCCATAACATCATCTTCAAGGATAAGAGCAAATTTTGACTCGCTTTTTAAAAACTCCTCATAAGCCTTCATGTGAGAAAGCGTACAACCTATCTCAGCTGGGCTTAAAAGCTTGCCGTAAGCTTTAAATGAGGCAACTGCGTATCTAAAATACTCCATCGCGTTCATGATCCTGCCGTCAACAGCCTCGATAAGCGTAAATTTATCATAGCTTTTAAACTGCTCTTTTAACTTTTGTCTGCGAGATTCATCGCTTTTTAAAGAGATTAGAAAAATTTGATTATCCACTTTAAAGCCTTTTAAATTTACTCTTTACTTTATTTAACAAAGCCGTCCGCTCATCTTTGCTAAAAATTAAAAATAGATTAATCCCGTATCCTGCAAATAAAAATATCAGCGAAAAACAGATAAATCCCGTCCAATTTGTAATCTCAACAAATTTAGAAGCTCCATAAAAAACTGCGCAAGTCAGTGCAAACATAGCCAAATTTCTAAAAAACAGAGGATAAAAAGCACTTAATCTTATACGCAAATTTAACGCAGCGTTTATAAGATCAAAGCAAACTATGCGAATAGAGTAAAATATCGCTCCGACAACGACAACTCCGTAAATTCCGTAGTCGCTAAATTTCAAAATCCAAATTTGAGCGGCGATAGTGCTCACTCCCAAAATAGTATTTGCTATCGCCGGTCGGCGCAGTTTATTTGTCGCGCTATCTATGTTAAACAGCGCAAACACATAGCCTATAAGCAAGATCGGAACAAGAGTTATGATAGAAAGATTATAGATCAAATTTATCTCATCACTCGTTTTAAACGGCAGCCAAAGAGTGTAAAATTCCAGCCCGAAAACCACGAAAATAGCTACAGGAACGCTCATGATAAAAGCAACTACCTTCATAGCAAATTTCGCTTCGGCTATTAGTGCGCGCAGGTTTTTTTGAGAGTAAAGTTGCACGAATTTAGGCGCAAAGATCGTACTAAGCTGAGCCACAAAGCTTTCAAGTATGATAGGAGCGGCCTTTGCTACGGCTAAAATTCCCGTCAAATTCGCGTTTAAGAAGATATTGCAGATAAACAGATCCATCCCTGTTAAAAGTATGCGGTTTAAGGCGTTAAAGCTATTCCAAATTCCCGAGCTTGCAAGCTCTTTTATCATCGAAAAATTAAAATTTGAAAGAGTAAATTTAAGCTCTGGAGTAATTTTTGAAGAGATAAAAACGGTGCTAAAAAACACAAAAACCGAAGATGCAAGCGCAGAAATTGCGATATAGGCTATCATCGGCTTAAAAAAGTAAAAAAGAGCCACGATAAGAGCGGCTAAAATCACCATGGAAATAGCGTTTCGAACGGATATCAGATAAAGCTTATTTCGCACGAAAGCGCATACGGAGATCACGCCGTTAAAAAGTCCTACGCAAAAATTTATAAAATAAAATATAAAAGTAAGCCGCACGTCATGCGTAAGATATTCGGGCACGTTTAAAACGCGACTTAGATTTAAGATAAAAACTGCCGAAATAGCGGCTATGGCAAATGAAAATATTATATTTACGGCTAGAACCGAGGAGTAATAGTCATTTGCCTTTTTTATATCGCCTCTGTGCCACTCATACGCGACAAATCGACCGCTTACGGAATTTATAGCAACCGTAACGACCGAAGCGTATGCGACGATAGCGTTAGCAAGCCCGACAAAGCCGTAAGCCTCGTTTCCAAGGCTTTTTAGTATATAAGGGGTTAGAAAAAAATTTATCCCCAAATATACGATAAAAACGACAACCGAGCTGATTAAATTTATAAACAAATTCTAAAGTCTCGCATCGGCTTTTGGGTAGATATTTTTGATATCGTAAACTAGCGTATCGCTTAAATTTAGTCCCTTAAATTTATCGTGAGCTACCGTTATAACTACGCAGTCATAGTTGCTTGCATCATAATTTTCAAGCGGATTTAAACCATACTCTTTTTGCACTTCCCCAGCATCCGCCCAAGGATCATGGACGTCAACTCCGCAACCAAAATCCTTAAGCTCATCTATAACGTCTATAACGCGAGAATTTCTTATATCGGGGCAATTTTCCTTAAAAGTAAGTCCAAGCACAAGCACTTTAGCGTCGCTTATCTTAACGCCGTTTTTTATCATTAGCTTTACGACTTCGCCAGCTACGTATCTGCCCATATTATCGTTTATCCTGCGTCCTGCAAGGATAATTTCAGGGTGAAAGCCAAGCTCTTGAGCCTTGTAGGTAAGATAGTAAGGATCTACGCCGATACAGTGTCCTCCCACTAGACCCGGACGGAAATTTAAGAAATTCCACTTCGTGCCGGCAGCTTCTAAAACCGCGTTTGTATCGATATTCATCTTATTAAATATCATTGCAAGCTCGTTAATAAAAGCTATATTTATATCGCGCTGAGTATTTTCTATAACCTTTGCGGCTTCTGCTACCTTAATGCTTGGGGCTTTATGAGTGCCTGCTGTAATTACGCTTGCGTAAATTTGATCGATCTTGCATGCTATCTGCGGTGTTGAGCCTGAAGTGATTTTTTTTATTTTAGTTACGGTGTGCTCTTTATCGCCAGGATTTATCCGCTCAGGAGAGTAACCGCAGTAAAAGTCCTCATTAAATTTAAGCCCCGAACTTTCTAAAATAGGCACGCAAATCTCTTCGGTAACGCCCGGATAAACAGTGCTTTCATAGACTACTATATCGCCTTTTTTAAGCACTTTCGCCACACTCTGGCTAGCTTTTATGACAGGCGTCAAGTCGGGTCGCTTGTTTTTATCTATGGGTGTAGGGACGGTAACGATAAAAAGCTTACAATCTTTTATATCATCCAAATCGGTGCTAAATTTCATCCCGTTTTCTATCGCTTTTCGCATCTGATGACTATCAAGCTCAAGTGTGCGATCAAATCCATCCTTAAGCTCTTGTATGCGAGATTTATTAATATCAAAACCGATTACATCGTATTTCTCGCTAAAGGCTGCCGCTAGCGGTAGTCCGACATATCCTAGACCGATTACTGCTATTTTCATCTTATCTTGCTACCTCTGCGCGTTTTTCATCTATCTTTTGATAAATTTTATACTTTACTATGACATCTTTAGGCGCTTTAATGACAATCGGCGTGTAACTATCATAATCAAACATTTTTGTAAAAGAGTAATGAACGAATTTTTGACTCTTTTTACCGTCAGGACACAACATCATAGTTGAGGCAAGCTCGGCTTTGTCGTCAAATTCATAAAGAGCAATAGGCTCTTTTGAAGGCTTTTCTTTAAGTTTTCCTCCTCCTAAAAAGTGATTGTTGCAATCAACTTTAAGCTCTTTGCCAAAGATCACTTCAATCTTATAATCTCTTTCGTTTTCAAGCTTTTTAAGCTCTATTTTATTATTTACCAATTGGCTGCTGGCAAAAATAACCGCCGGCAAGGCTAGTAAAAATGTGAATTTCTTCATGACTTTACCCCTATTTGAAAATATTTAAATCCAAGATCTTTTAAAATTTTAGCATTATACTGATTTCTTCCGTCAAAAATCACAGGATTTTTCATGCGATTTTTCATCTCATGAAAATCAGGCGATCTAAACTCGCTCCACTCCGTTAAAAGCACCATACAGTCGCTCTCATCAAGTGCGTCATATTTACTTTTTACATATTTTACGGTTGAATTTGGAAGATATTTTTTAGCCTCGCTTATCGCTTTTGGATCATACGCTATGATATCCGCCCCCTCTTTTTCAAGCAAATTTATAAGAGTAAGCGAGCTAGCCTCTCTCATATCATCGGTATTTGGCTTAAAAGCAAGTCCCCAAAGGGCTATTTTTTTACCTTTTAAATCTCCTTTAAAAAACTCATAAATTTTATCAAATAAAACTCGCTTTTGAGCCTTGTTTCGGCTCTCAACCGCATTTAAAAGCTCAGGCTCAAATCCGTTTTGTCTAGCCGTATAGATAAGAGCCTCCACATCCTTTGGAAAGCAGCTTCCACCGTATCCGCACCCCGGATATATGAAGCTATAGCCGATTCTAGAGTCGCTTCCTATGCCTTTACGCACCAAATTTACATCAGCCCCGACCCTTTCGCAAATATTTGCTATCTCGTTTATAAAGCTAATTTTAGTAGCAAGCATAGAATTTGCAGCGTATTTAGTCATTTCAGCCGACTTTACGTCCATAGCGATAAATCTATCGTGATTTTTCATAAAAGGTGCATAAAGCTCTCTCATAACCTCTTCACCCCAACTGCTGCTAGAACCTACTACAACGCGATCAGGCTTTAAAAAATCCTCAATCGCAGCTCCCTCTTTTAAAAACTCAGGATTGCTAACGACTTCAAATTTTATATCCAAATTTCTCTTTTTAAGCTCATTTGCGATAATCTCGCTCACTTTTTCGCCTGTTCCTACGGGCACGGTTGATTTATCAACTATGATCATAGAATGACTCATGTGTTCGCCGATACTTTTTGCAACTTGAAGGACGTATTTCAAATCAGCCTGTCCGTCAGCTCCCATAGGTGTTCCGACCGCTATAAAAAGCACGCTTGCATGAGCTAAAGCCTCTTTTATATCGGTGCTAAATTTAAGAGTTTCGTTTTCAAAGCACTCCTTAACCATCTCGGCAAGTCCAGGCTCATAGATAAGCACTATACCTTGTTTAAGTGCATTTATCTTAGCTTCATCCACATCAACGCATATCACGCTATTGCCCATTTTAGCTAGGCAAGCCCCGCTAACAAGCCCCACATAACCTGTCCCTATAACTGCTATTTTCATATTTTCCTTTCCCATTCAAGAGCTGTTTTAACGATAAGTGCCAGATCATCGCGCTTTGGCTTCCAACCGGTTAAATTTCTAATCTTTTGCGATTTTGCTATAAGCACCGCAGGATCTCCCTCTCTGCGAGGAGCATCTATCACCTTAAAATCAACTCCGCTAACTTCTTTAACTGTTTTTATCACGTCTCTTACGCTAAATCCTCTACCATACCCTACGTTAAATACTTCACTGGAGCCGTTTTCAAGGTATTTAAGCGCAGACAGATGCGCATCTGCAAGATCGCTTACGTGTATATAATCTCTTATGCAAGTACCGTCACTCGTGTCATAATCACTCCCAAATACACTCATTTTATCTCGTTTACCAAGCGCCGTTTGAGTAGCTATCTTTATAAGATGAGTGGCGTTTGGATAGTTTTGCCCTATAAGTCCTTCTTCATCGGCTCCCGCTACGTTAAAATATCTTAAAATCGCAAATTTAAAGCTCTTATTTGCCGCTGCATAGTCTTTTATAATCATCTCGCTCATTAGCTTGCTTCTGCCGTATGGATTTATCGGCTCAGGGGATGTTAGCTCGTCAACCTCTCTTATATCGGGTTCACCGTAAACGGCAGCCGTTGAAGAGAAGATAAATTTATTTACGTTAAATTTCTTGCAGTAAGTTAAAATTTTAGCTACATTTGCGGTGTTGTTTAGATAGTATTTAAGCGGATCTTGTGTACTTTCAAAAACCTCTATAAATGCCGCAAAATGAATAATGGCATCAAATTTTCCTTCAGCAAAAATTTGAGTTAAATCATCTTCCAAATTCGCATTTATAAACTCGAATTTATTAAGCTTCTTAAGTGCTTCAACAGCTTTTATTGAGCCTTTACAGAGGTTGTCTATGACAGTTATATTGTGCTCACTCTCCTTTAAAAGCGCTTTTAAAACATGAGAGCCTATGTAGCCTGCTCCTCCTGTTATTAAAATATTCATCAAAAACCTTTGGCATAAATTTTGCTAATTTTATCAAATGTCTTATTAATAAAGAGTAATAAAATATTCGGTATTTTTAATGATATTTAAACTTTATTTAATTAGTAACTTATTTGTTACAGAAGCGTTTTTACTAGAGTATTTATTATTATATTTAACTTTTTTTATAAAGAATTGACATAAATCAATTAATTTTTCATTTAAAGATTGTATCATTGCTCAATATTATTTTATCCATAAGGAGGTTTTTTGAAAGTCATAGAAAAGGCTAAAAAGCAACCTTATTTCTTGGCTACTCTCATTCTTGTGGTTAGCATCGGTGTTGTTTTAGGTCATGGGCTTTATACCTTCGTATATGCAAAAGGCTTTTCATATATGAGCGATGATCCATTGGCTTGCAAAAACTGCCATGTTATGAATCAGGTGTTTGAAAGCTGGGAAAGAGGCGGTCATCAGCACGTTGCAACCTGTAACGATTGTCATGTCCCTCATGACTTTATAGGCAAATGGATGATGAAAGCTGAGAGCGGTTTTGGGCACAGCTACGCTTTTACGGCTAAAGATAATCCAGTACCTTTTGCGGCTAACGCAAAGAGCAAAAGAGTCATCCAAAACAACTGCATAGAGTGTCATGGAGAGTATGCTGCAGCCTCGGTAAATGCTAAAGCTCACGGCGGCGATGCAAATATCCAAAACGAATCATTAAGCTGCGTATCTTGCCACAGGCAAGTAGGTCATGCTCATAATTACTAATACAACATCAAGGAGTTAAAATGAAAAACAAGCTATTTTTTAGCATAATTTTTATTATAGCTGTTATCGGAGGTGCGGCAATGTTTGCACTATTTAGCGATATCAGTGAGAAAAAGGCGCAAGAGAGGCATTACCCTCTAATGCTTAACAAAGTTAGCGACTTAAACCCTGATATCAGAGAGTGGGGCAAAAATTTCCCGACTCAATACGATGACACGGTAGCTATGAAAGATATTTTCTTTGAAACCCCTTTTGCCGGTTCGCTTCCATACAGCAAGCTTATGAGATGGCCTGCAGCTACGGTTTTCTGGCAAGGATATGCATTTGCGGTAGATTATAACAGACCTAGACTTCATTTTTATTCTCAAATTGATCAAATCGAAACTATGAGAAATAATAAAGAGTATCTAAACGCTCACGGCCTTCCTGCATTTAACGGACAACCGGGATTTTGTGTAAACTGCCACACCGGACACTTAACTGCAATCATGAACGATCCTGATTACGATAAAATTTTACAAGCTAATCCTACCGAGTCAAGCAAGCTTGAAATGGGCTTTTTTGAAGTAGATAAAGAAAACGGAGAAAAAAGAAAGCTAGCTTGGACGAAGATGAACTCTATTCCATATTTTGACGTTATGAAAATGGTTGAAGAAAAACACGGTAAAGACCCTTACGGCGGCTCGCACCTTGGTTCAAGCTGTGCTGACTGCCACAACCCTGACGATATGAGCTTAAGAGTTACAAGACCGGGCTTTGTTAATGCAATGGTTAAGCGTGGCTATGAGGCCGATTTAAAACAAGGCATTAAGGCCACAAGAGCCGAAATGAGAGATTATGTCTGTATGCAATGCCACGTTGAATACTACCCTGGATTAAACGCGGATCTAGTTTTCCCATGGACAAAATGGCCTAAAGATGAGCCGTTTAAAATAGAGATGTTTGACGAGTATTTTGACGAAGTGCATGATAAGGGTCTATTCCAAGCCGACTATAGACACAAACAAACAGACGCTAAGATGATTAAGATGCAACACCCTGAAGCAGAGCTACACTCAACCAGCGTTCACGCTAGAAGCGGTGTAACATGCGTTGATTGCCATATGCCTTATAAAAGAGTTGGAGCTACGAAAGTTACAAACCATACAATTCAAACTCCGTTTGCAGACATAACGGCTAGTTGCAAAACTTGCCACATGCAAAGCGAGGACGAGCTAAGAGATAGAATTATGTTTATACAAAATCGCCACGCTCACGAGCTTAGAAATTGTGAAAACGATCTATTGTCTCTAATCGAAGATCTAAAAACCGCAAGAGCGGAGCTAGCTAAACATAAAGATTTTGCGGGACTTAATGCCGATGAGCAGAAAAAGGCTATAAGCGAAGTGCTAAAAGAGCCGTTATGGATGCAAAGAAAAGCTCACATCAGATGGGACTTTGCGTTTAGCGAAAACAGCTATGGATTCCACGGACCACAAGAGGCTGCAAGAATCACAGGCCAATGCCAATCAGTAGCAAGAGAGGGTCAGCTACACCTAGCTAACGCTCTATCTAAATACGGTATAACAATAGCTCTAACACAACAAGCTACTATACCTGAGCCACCTGCCAAGATTGAGCTTCACCATGGTCTAGTCGGCACTCCTCCATCAGATAGGCTAAAGAAACTTGACGAAGACGTTAAAAATCTAAACTTTAAATAATATATCCCCGTCCGATCACTCGGACGGGCTCTTAAACTCATTCGTATACTGCGTTTATAATCGATTTTGTCTTTAAAGCAATTCCGTAATTCTTAAAAGCTTATTTTGAGAATTTATCTATACCAAGCAAACTAGACAAATTAAATTTTAGATATTATTGATTTAAATAAGATTTTTTAGAAGAAGTTGATGAGCATAAAACTCTACCGCTAAATCCTTAGATGCTCGCATATTTTGCCTTTTCTGCTTAGCAAATTTCTATCCTGACTTACTAAGCAGACTTGAGGTTTTTTGATTTTGATATCATATAAAACATCTCAGCTAAAAGACAAAATTTAAAATCAAAAAGAGCAAGTGAAAATCTCGAATTTATCCTTTAAATTTTGTCCTCATTATATAGAATATCAATAAAAAGCTTTAAATTTTAACTCCGTAAAATTCCACATACCACTCTATAAATTTCGCCACACCATCATTTACGCTTGTGCTTGGCTTATAATCAAAGTCGTTGATAAGCCCGCTCACATCGGCATATGTAGCAGGCACATCGCCCGCTTGTATAGGCATGAAATTTTTCTTTATCTCGCGCCCGATTTTTATCTCGATAGCCTTTATATAATCCATCAGCTCAACTGGATTATTGTTCCCGATATTGTAAATTTTATAAGGCGCTTTTGATGTGGCAGGATCGGGGTTTAAACCACTCCAAGATTCGTTTTTGCGCGCAGGATTATCCACACATTTAACTATGCCTTTTACGATGTCATCGATATAAGTAAAATCGCGTTTCATCTTTCCGTGATTAAAGACATCTATCTCCTTATTTTTAAGCGCCGCATCGACAAATAAAAACAAAGCCATGTCAGGTCGTCCCCAAGGTCCATACACCGTAAAAAACCTAAGTCCCGTAGTCGGCAAGCCAAAAAGATGGCTATAAGTGTGCGCCATAAGCTCATTGCTCTTTTTGCTTGCGGCATATAAGCTTATAGGATGTTCTGTGCTGTGCTGAGTGCTAAAAGGCATCGTTTCGTTTAATCCATAAACTGAGCTTGAGCTTGCGTAGACAAAATTTTTAAGCTCAAATTTACGCGCGCACTCAAGTAAATTTACAAAGCCGACCAGATTGCTTTGCACGTAAGCATGAGGGTTGATTAGCGAGTAGCGAACTCCGGCTTGAGCGGCTAAATTTACGACACAATCGAATTTAAATTCGCTAAAAAGCCTTTCAAGCACGGCCAAATCAGCCAAATCAGCTTTAATAAAATGTAAATTCGGATATTTTTTAGATGTTATGAGCTCATTTTCTTTGATATCTTGTCTGCTAAAGCCCGCGTTTTCAAGCCTTGCATATTTTAAATTGACATCATAATAGTCATTTATATTATCAAACCCCACGACCTCATCGCCACGCTTTGCAAGCGCTAAAGAGAGGTGATACCCGATAAATCCCGCGGTTCCCGTTAATAAAATTTTCATCTGCATTCCTTTTTGATTTAAGCATATAAATTCCGTCTAAATTTAAAAGACACAACTACTCCTCGTCGATATTTATCTCCGGTAGTTTTTCTTCAAATTTAGGCTCGGCTTTTGATTTTAATTTAACCTCGCCTCCTTTTTTTACCAAGCCTTCAAGACCACTCTTTGCCAAATGCTCATCAAGCTTACCGACATCAACAGCCTCAAACTCTTCACAAGTCTCATCCCAAGCGTCCTCTTGGAGATGCACAATCTCATAATCAAGCTCACCTCTTAATCTCGCAAGCTCCATATCCACAGCCTCGCAAAAAACCGGAGTATAACTCATCTCAGGGCAGTTTTTAAGCAAAAATTCACTCATTGCGGCTAAGAAATCGGCATAATCCTCGCTCGTTAAATTTCCGCGCAAAAGCTCGTATTTAAGAAAAAGCCAATAGGTATTTAACGTGTCTGATTCGCAGTATTCATTTATCTTGGCAAGCTCACCTCTAAAAAACATATCAGTTACCTGATCGCCATGCACGTCGTATTTGCCCGGCAAATTTAAGCTCGCACAAAGCGTATCAAGCTTAAGTCCACTAACGGCGCGAAAATCGCTGATATGATCAAGCAAATCAAGATGAAATCGTCCGTCATAACGGCTTCGGTAGTTCTCCCATTTGTTTTTGTTAAGCTCTTTATTTTCACTCTCGAAGTAAGCCGGACTTGAAAGGTTATATCTCATGGCACGCACCATTATCATAGGAAGATCAAATCCTCGCCCGTTAAAGCTAACTAAGCGCGGGTTGTGTTCGTTTAAAAATCCTATAAATTTAGCCAAAATTTCATGCTCGTTGGCTCCTTTCATCGTGCTAACTCGCAAAAATTTACCAAATTCATCCGCCATAACAGCAGAGATAGCAACAACTTTATGAAAACACACCGGCAAAAACTCGCTTCCGCTAAGTTCTTTTTGAGCTGCAAACGCCTGCTTACAAACACTTAAATCATCTCCCTTATAGCCATAAATTTGGCGTAAAAGCGCCACATCCGGGATGGTCTCGCAGTCAAACACGCAGATATAATTTTTAGCCATTTCAAACCTTTTTTAGCCAAATATTTGTAAAATCATATCAAATTTTAAGACAAAGCGGTAAATGAATTCTGATTTTAAAGGCTCAAATTTAAGCATTGCCATCATTAAGCTCTCCTCTCTTGGCGACATAATTCACGCAAGCATAGTATTGCAATTTATCAAAAGAAATTTGCCCGCCGCACGCATAACATGGATAGTAGATGAGAGATTTAGCGAAATTTTAAAGGATCATCCTTTGATAAACAGGCTTGTAAGCTTGCCGCTAAAGAAAAAAGAGTTTAAAACAAGCTACAAGATCTTAAAAAATTTGAGCGAATTTGACGTGATAATAGACCTGCAAGGCCTTATCAAATCAGCCGTAGTTGCTAAAATTTTAGGCGATGAAACTTACGGATTTGATAAAAACAGCGTCAAAGAAAGCTTTGCAAGCTACTTTTATAAGCATAAATTTAGCATTGACTACGAAGAAAATATCATAATTAGAAACCTAAGCCTAGTTGCAAACGCCTTAAATTTCAGCTTCAGCAAAGAGGAAATTTTAGCAAAGCAACCTTGCTTTAGTGCTATACCCGCACGGCCTTCAAATGAAACTAAACGCATTTTGATAGCGCCTTTTGCAAGCGAACAGAGCAAGTGCTATGATAAATTCAAAGAAGTCATAAATTCGCTTAAAGATTTTGAAATTTACTTGTGTCATGCAGGCACAAAAGAGCTAGCAAAAGCCAAAGAGATCGCAAAAGATACTCATGCAAAGCTGCTTAAAAGGCTAAGCTTAAAAGAGATGGTGGATTTTATCTCCGGATGTGATTTGGTGATTGGAAACGATAGCGGTATAACTCATCTTGCTTGGGCGCAAAACGTCGCTTCTATCACGCTTTTTGGCAACCGTCCTAGCCATAGAAACGCTTTTTTAACCCCCATAAATCAGACAATTGACACAGGCAAAAAAATAGATGCAAGAAAGATAGACAAAAGCGATCTTTGCATAAGGGAAATTTTGCCAAGCCTAGTTGCCAATACCGCAAAAAGGCTGCTTAATGCGTGATTTTGGCTATCTTTGCTTATATCTGTTTTTTAAATTTCTGATCTTTATCCTGCCTGATTTTATACTAAATCCGATTTTAAATTTTATTGCGTTTTTATTTTATAAATTTGACAAAAAGCATACTAAAATCATAAGAACCAATCTAAATTTCGCCTACGGAAGCGAGATTAACAAGCAAGTTTGCGAAGAGATCATTCAAAACACATATAAAAATTACGCGAAATTCGCTATAAATTTCATCAAAAATCAAGACACGACAAAACAAAAAGTCTTAGATAAAGTTAGCTTTAAAAATGTTGAAATTTTTGAAAACGCATTAAATGCAAATCGCCCGATAATAGTTCAAACCGCACATTACGGCGAGTGGGAGCTTTTTGCTCTTGCGATGGCTGCTAAATTTGGAAAAGCCGCAGTTGTAGGAAGAGAGCTTGATAGCCCGGCAATGCAAAAAATTTTAGCCAAAAATCGCACGCAATTTGATATACTCATGATCGATAAAACAGGCGGGGCAAAGCAGATCATAAAAAGCATTAAAGAGCGCAGACCTGTTGGGATTTTAGTTGATCAAAACACTGCAAAAAGCGACGGCATAGAAGTAAATTTCTTTGGCAAAAAGGTTCTTCATACACCTGCAGCAAGCATTTTAGCCCAAAAAACGGGTGCGATTATCATCTCCGCTTTTATAAGAACGCAGGATAAAAACAAAAGCGAAATTTGCTTTTTTAAGCCGATTGACGTTAAGGAATTTGATAAAGAAGAGGCCGTTTTAAAAGCCACACAAGCGCAAGCGGATGCGACAGAAAAATTTATAAGAGAAAAGCCTGATGAGTATTTTTGGTTTCACAAGCGATTTAAGCATTTTAACGAGGAAATTTATAGATGCTAAGCGTCGTAATATTAACTTTTAACAGCGAAAAATACTTAAAAGAAGTTTTACAAAGTGCAAGTTTTGCAGATGAGATCATAGTGCTTGATAGCGGCTCAAGCGATAAAACCGAGCAAATTTGCAAGCGGTTTGAAAATGTCAAATTTCAGCATCAAAGCTGGCTTGGATTTGGCAAGCAAAAGCGCGCTGCGGTAGAGCTTACGAGTAGCGACTGGGTGTTTGCTCTTGATAGCGATGAGGTTATAATGCCTTTACTAAAAGATGAAATTTTATCCGTGCTTAAAGAGCCCAAATTTGATGCTTACAAAGTAGCTAGGCTAAATTTGTTTTTTGGTAAAGAGGTGCGAAGTATGGGGCTTTATCCTGATTTTACCGTCAGGCTTTTTAACAAAAATAGAGCAAATTTCAACGACAAAGAGGTGCATGAAAAGGTAGTTGTAAAAGGCGATACCGGAGAATTAAAAAATCCTCTAAAGCACTACGCCTACGAGAGTATAGAGCAGTTTATCGCCAAACAAAATCGCTACTCTAGCCTTGGCGCCAAAAAAAGCAAATTTAAAGCGATTTTTAATCCGGCTTGGACGTTTTTTAGGCTTTTTATCCTAAAAAAAGGCTTCATGGACGGTTGGCGAGGATACGTAATCGCAAAACTTTACGCTCAATACACATTTTGGAAATATATAAAATGAAAAAAGAAAAAAGACTTAAAATTTTAATTATGAAATTTAGAAATATCGGAGATGTGTTATTAACCACTCCTTTGATTGAAAATTTGCGTTATCATTTTCCAGGTGCGGATATTGATTTCGCACTCAATAAAGGCTGCGAAGCCATGATAGAAGGAAATCCTAATATCCGTAAAATCCATATCTATGATAGGGCAAAAGTGCAAAATTCAAGCTTTTTTAAAAAAGTGATAACCGAACTAAAATACATACACGCCATAAAAAAAGAAAAATACGATATCGCCATTCAAACCACAACAGGCGATCGCGGTATCATCATAGCAAAATACGCCAAAATTAAAAAAATCGTAGGATATGAAGGCAAAAATAAAACGCTAAATAGACTAATTACTCATAAAGTGCCTAAAATAGATACTCCAAAGCATATGGTTGAGATAAATTTAGACGCTCTTAGAGCCCTTGGATTTGAGCCTAAAACAAAAAAAGTGAGTATAGAATTTGATGAAAATTTGATATCTCATCTTAAGCTTCCGGAAATTTTCGTGCATATGCACATAACCAGCAGATGGATGTTTAAATGCATAAACGATGAGGTAGCGGCACAGATAATCGACTACTGCCAAAACGAGCTTAAAGTGCAAGTTGTGCTAACAAGCGACGATAACGAAACGGAGTTAAAAAAACTAGAAAGCGTGCTTAAAATTTGCAAATCAACTCCTTTAAATTTAGGAGGCAAATTAAATTTAAAGCAAGTGGCCGCCCTTAGTAAAAAATCAGCTCTTTATGCCGGCGTAGATACGGCTATCATGCACATAGCAGCCGCAAATGATACACCTTGCATTGCTTTTTTTGGACCGAGCAATGCGCAAATTTGGGCTCCTTGGGATAATGAAGCGCAGCAAAGCTATGAAAAAGCAAGAGGCAATCAAGGCGTGGGCAAACACTATGTCTTTCAAAAAGATTGGGAGTGCGTAGCCTGTCAAAAAGACGGCTGCAACGGCTCAAAAATAAGTAATTGTCTAGTCGAATTTGACGCTCAAGAGATAGAAGAAATAAAATCAAAAATTAAAGAAAAACTAAATGAACATACTGCACACTGAAACGCTTTATAATTGGGGCGGTCAGCAAAATAAAGTAATAAACGAAATGGTTTTATCGCGTGAGTTGGGGCATAATGTAATGCTATTTTGCAATCCGAATTCTCAAATTTCAGAAGTCGCCAAAGAGAAAGGATTTGAAGTTTTTGAATGCAAGATGAGCAAAAAAACTTACCATAAAAGCATTCCTACACTGTGCAAAATAATCAAAGATAAAAATATCAATTTAGTTATAACTCACGGCTCTACGGATAGTTGGAATGGCGCAATAGCAAGAATATTTAGAAAAAAAGGTGTCAAATTTGCAAGAGAGCGTCACAATATGTATCCCGTCAAGGGTGTAGCGTCAAAATTTATGCATAAATTTATGTTTGATAAGATCATTTACATATCTCAAAGCGTGCGTGAATACATGCAAGAAGTTGGAGTAAATGAAAATAAGCTATTTTATTTACCTGACACCGTAGATACGAAAAATTTAAGCTCTATACAAAGCACATTCAAAGAAGAACAAAGTATAAAAAACCCTCTTGTCATAGGTACTTTTACATCTTTATACAGAAAAAAGGGGGTTTATGACTTCGCTTTGGCGGCGAAAGAAATTTTAAAGACGCATAAAGATGCAACAATAGTGTTTGGCGGAAGTATCAGAGATGAGGTTAAAGATGAAATTTCAGCGATGTTTGATAGTAAAGAAAATATTATTTTTACCGGCTTTAGAAAAGATAGCGTAAATCTTATAAAATCTTACGATGTATATGCTCTTGCAAGTCATTCAGAAGGCCTTGGCACAGTTTTATTGGAGGCTATGTGCGCTCAAACCCCTATAGTGGTTTATGATGAAAAACCCATGAGCACTCTTATAAAGCACGAAGAAAGAGGGCTTTGCGCAGCCTATAAAGACTCAAATTCTCTGGCTAGAAATATTATTAAATTTATATCCGATAAAGATTTAAAGGAAAAATGTACACAAAATTCTCTTGAATACGTAAAGCAAAATCACGATCACTCTGTGCTTAAAGATCATATAAAGACTCTCTTGGAGCAAATATGACACATCCTGTTTGTATTTTAACCATGCACCATTGCGCCCCTATAAAAGACGACCTTACGATAACTCCCGAACTTTTTGAAAAAACACTGCAAGAAATTTGCAATATGGGATTTAAATTTATAAACTACCGTGAGTTTAAAGATATATTGTTTGAGCGTAAAAAGCCTAGGAAAAAGAGTGTGCTGCTAACTTTTGACGACGGATATTTTGATAATTACAAATTTGCCTTTCCAATCCTTAAAGAACTTCAAATTCCTGCGGTTTGCTTTTTGATTACAGACGATATAAATGAATTAAAGCATAAAAATTTTAACTTTAAGCCTCACAGCAAAATTAACTGCAACAAAGATTTGGAATATTTTTTAAACTTAGATGAAATTTATGAGATGAGAGATAGTGGGCTCTTTGAATTCGATAGTCATACGGCGACGCATTTTTCTTGCAAAAGCCAAGATAAAGAGCTTATAAAAGACGAATTTGAAAGCTCGCAAGAAAAAATCAAAGAAATTTTTCCAAATAAAAAAGAGTTTGGTTTCTGCTGGCCAAAAGGGCACTTCAACGAAACTTCAATGGGATTAATCAAAAAATCCAAATACGACTTCGCCTTTAGTGTTATTGATGGTGGATACTGCGTAGGTGATGATAAATTTAAAATTCGCCGCATAGACATATCAAACAACTCAAAGGATGACAAAACCTATATCTTTAGAGTTAAAAAGAAGCTAAAGATATACTCAACGCCTATAATCGGCAATCTGTATTCAAATTTTAGAAATAGGAAATTTAAGTAATTTCTTGCGTTTTGCTAGGGTTTGAAAATTTTGCTTTAATCAGCACAAAAAAGCCTATCATATAAAAAAGATATAAAATTCTAAGATTGTAAGTTTCAAAAAGTCCTCTTATGCCAAAATACGAAATTGTAGATATAAAAACTCCTAAAAATAGTAGATTCTGAGTTCTTCTAAATTCTTTAAAAGAAGATATTAGCAACGAAATAAATGCCAAAAATAAAGCCGCAGTGCCGATAACTCCAAAATAGTAATAGTTTCCGATGAAAAATGGCTCATCGTTAAACCAATGCCTCCTTGAATCATACACCTGCATCATAAAAAACTCAATTCCGGTTTCATCCATCTTATCGCTTAAAAACTGATCGTAAAGCTCAGGTCCATACCCAAGACCTACAAACGCCCTATCGCTGCTAAAAAGTATCGGCAATCTCTCTTTTAAGATAAGATCGCGCCCGGAACTGTAAGTTCCTTGAGAAAATTTATATATAAAAACAGACGAATTAGCAAATATAAATCCAAGTAGAGCCGTTGCAACAATACAAATAACAGCTATCTTTTTAAAATTAGCTTTTAAAAATTCCTTATAAGAGCTAAAAAATAAAGCTACAAACAGCAGGACAAAGCTTGCAAAAACGCTTAGCCAACTTCCTCTAGCTCCCGTAAATATATCCATCACAACAACTAGCAAACAAAACACAATAGCTAAAGATTTAAGCCAATATTGCCTAAAAAGAAAAATAGCAATAAGAGCAAAAACCATAAATCTATCTGCAAAAAGAGCATATTTTCGATTTATGATCCTTCCCTCCTCAAAATTAGCGCTTGAAATTTTGTCAAACTCGCTAAAAAGAGGATAGCAATAATAAATAGTGATGCAAAAAAATGCAGCCAAAATACTATAGAAGAAAATCTTCTCTTTATTTTTATTTCCGTCTGCCAGAATTAAAATAATCAATAAAAAAGCAATTCCGCGCCCAAACTCTTTAAATGCGTTTTTAAAAGAGTCATACTCATAACTATAAGGAAATAACGAGACAATAAAAGCATACGCAACAAAAACACCAAGAAAAGAAAGTTCAAATTTGGCATTTAAAAAATTTGATTTTATATTTGAAATTCGTCTTTTAAAATCCGTAAAAATCAAACTTAAAACAAGCAACAAGGCAAGATAAAGAGAGATATTTTTAACTGCCGTAAATTCAACATGATGCTCTGTGATAAAAAATATAAAAAGTAGTGTTATTACCGTATTTTCAATATAATTAATAGCTATTTTTGCGCTCAAAGTATCTCCTAAAAGATTTGGATTATATCTAAAATTCATTAAAACATAGTAAGATATTTTTATTTCACTTTTTGCCTTATTTTGTTAAAATAAATTTTAAATTAAAAAACAAAGCCGTAATATGTATAAAAAATTCAAAATTTTACACACAGAATGGTCCGACGGATGGGGTGGACAAGAGATACGCATAATCAACGAATCACTTGCTCTAAAAGAAAAATACGGAGTCGAGATTTTTATCGCTTGCAGAAGCCATGCCAAAATTTCACAAAAAGCTATGCAGGCAGGCTTACAAGTAGTTCATTTTGACTTTAACTCATCTTATGATATTAAGACTATTTTTAAACTGATTAAATTTATAAAAAACAATAAGATCGACATACTTAACTCTCACAGCGGTAAAGATACCTGGATTGGAGGTCTTGCTGCAAAAATAGCAGGCATAAAATTTATCCGCACAAGACATCTTTCAAATAAAATCAACCCTTCTCGTTTGAATTTTATAAATTCTCTTGCAGATTTTATTATTACAACCGGTGAAAGTGTAAAAGAAGCGATGATAAAAGAAAATCGTATAGATAAATATAAAATTTCATCCATACCCACCGGCATAGACGAAAAGAAATTTGATGCTACAATTTACGATAAAAATAAATGCTTGCAAAATTTTGGACTTGAAAAAGGTAAAATTTATGTAGGCATGCTTTCGGTTTTACGTGCATTTAAGCGCCACGATGTCTTTTTGCGAATCGCACTAAATCTGCACGACAAATTTAAAGACGTTGTTTTTGTAATCGCAGGAGAAGGTCCGAAAAAAGACGATATTAAAACCTTTATAAAAGAACATCATATGGACGAATATGTAAAAATGATAGGTCATTGCGAAGAACCTGCTAATTTTTTGCACGCTCTTGATGTTTTTATGCTTATTTCAGATTCCAGCGAAGGAGTTCCTCAGTCTTTAATGCAAGCTCTTTTAATGAATAAAGCCTGCATCGCAACCGATGTAGGAAGCATTAAGGATTTATATGACGGTTCAAATTTTAGCCTTGTTAATTTTGATAAAAATGAGATAGAGATCGCTCTTATAAAAATGTTGCAAAACGACGAACAAAGAAATAAATTTGAAAAAAACGCAAGAGAGTTCGTAAAAAATAATTTTACAAAAGATATAATGGCTAATAAAATCTATAAAATTTACGAAGACTTGGCAGGCTAGGAGAATAATTTGCTTTATTTTGTTATCTATATTGTATTTTTGCCCCTACTTTTTACTCTTAGTTTTTTTAGAAGAAAATCTACCAAATTTCTAATAATTCAAACGGCCAAAATAGGCGATTACGCAAACTCTTCGGTTATATTTGAGAATCTTAAAGAGTTTGATATAGTTCTTGATAAGATCAATTTATCTTTTGCTAATTACGATGAGAGGATAAAGACAAAATTTGCCATAAACGATTACAAAAAATCTCTTTTTGGTAAGCTTAAATTGGCTTTTTTGCTATTTTTTAAAAATTATGAACAAATTTACGTTCTTATGCCAAATGATCTTAATCTTTTCCTTGCAAAATTTGCCTTTGCAAAAAACTGCACGACCATCAAGCACTACAATTGGCACGCTTCAAGCACTCTTTTAAGTATTAATATGAAGCTTATCAAACATACGCTAAACGACCTGACCATAGATACCTACCTAAAGATGATAGACTTGCAAGATCATAGTAAAATTTACAAAAAAGAAATTCAAAAGCCGCTTTTTGTGCCACAAAACTCCATCATTGAAAATAACGATAAATTCAAGATAGGCATAAGCCTAACGGCAGGTAATAAAATAAAAACAATTCCGCCTAAAACTCTAAATGAGTTATTTAGGGCGATTGATAAATTTGAGTGCGAGATATACGTATTTGGTCTAAAAAATGAAGAGAAATTGATGCATGATTTAATCTTTCCGCATAACGCCAAAGTCACCTCTTTGCTTGATAAAATAGCGCTTTGCGAACTTCCTTTTTACATCTCAAAGATGGATCTTTATATATCTTCAGATACCGGGAATTCATACATAGCAGATACCATGGAGGTTGCTACTATAAATTTTATCGGACCTTGCTACGCAAAAGAACAGCGTCCGATATACGAAAAATCGCTAATTATTGAATCTAACCTTAAACCTTTTTCGTCGGTTTTTAAAACCGATACAAAGACAAACGCAGATGAGTATTTTAAACTAACAGCCGGTCAGATAACTAAAATTTTAGATTTCATAAACTCTTTAATAAAAGACAAAAGCAATCATGAAAAAAATAACCTTCCTAAGAGCTAATCCAAAAGCCGTCGGCGGAGCTGAAATTTATCTATCTCGCCTCATAGAAACGCTTGAGGAAAAAGGTATAAAATGCCAGATCAAAAGCCTTAAAACGCCCAAATTTCTAAGCTCTTGGATCAAGGCTCTCATTTATGACTTTCAAGTCTGCTCAAGCAAAAACGACGAGTTTTACTTCTCGCTTGAGCGCGTAAGTTGCGCTGATATATACCGCGCAGGAGACGGGGTGCATAAGGTCTATATGAAAGAGAAAAAAAGCCTTTTAAATCCTTTAAATTTGGTATATTGTTACCTTGAGCGTCGCTGTTTTGAAAACTCAAAAAAGATCATAGCAAACTCAAATTTCGTAAAAAATCAGATAGTTCAAACTTATGAAATTCCGGAAGAAAAGATAAAAGTCATATATAATGGTGTCAAAATTCAAGATGATTTTAATAAGCTTGAGGCTAAAAACGAGCTAAATATTCAGTTTGATATAAGAGCGGATATTCCGCTTATTTTGTTTGTCGGGAGCGGTTTTGAGCGAAAAGGAGTGAATGAATTTTTGCATATGCTTTCAAAACTAAAAAGCCGATTTCAAGCCTTAATCATAGGCAAAGACAAAAAAATAAATGCCTATAAACAGCTTGCAAAATCGCTAAATTTAGCAGAAAAAGTAAAATTTTTAGGAGCAAGAAACGACATATGGAAATTTTATAAAGCAAGCGATATTTTTATATTTCCAACCAGATACGAACCCTTTTCAAATGTCGTTTTGGAAGCGCTTAGCTTCAAAAACGCGGTCATCACTACCGCTCAAAACGGAGCTAGTGAAATTCTGCCTAAAGATTTTGTGATGAGTTCGCCAAGCGATGAAAACATACTAAGCGTCATAGAAAAACTACTTAACGACGCTAAATTTTTATCATCAACCCAAGCCGCGAGCTTTGGGCTCGCTAAAAATTTCAGTATAGAAAAAAACGCCCAAGAGACCATGGAGATAATCGGTGCGTATCTTCATTGAATTGCCCACTTGGCTTGGCGATGCGGTGATGAGTTCGCCCGCAATTGAAAGCATAGTTGCAAATTTTAGCGATGCTAAGATCACGTTTTTTGGCTCTTTTGCGACATGCGAGCTATTTAGACCTCATCCAAACTGCAAAAATATCGTCATAGACGGTAGCAAAAATAGTAAAAACAGGTTTTTAACTCTAGCTAAAACGGCTAGGAATTTGGGCGAATTTGATATCGCAATTAGTTTTAGAAGTAGTTTTGCAAGCAGTTTTTTGCTATTTTGCTTAAAAGCGCAGAAAAAATTTAAGTTCAAAAAACAAAACTTACAACTTCATCAAGTCTTAAAATACTTAAATTTCATCCAAAATTCACTAAATTTAAAAGAGACAAAAGATGAGCTAAAGCTATACTTTACCCGTTTTAAATTTCAGAAAAAAATACTCGCGCTAAACCCTGGAGCAAGCTACGGAAGTGCAAAGAGATGGTATCCAGACTACTTTGCCGAAGTTGCTTCGCACTTTAAAGACGAGTTTGAAATTTTAATTTTTGGCGCAAAAGGTGAACTTGAGATTTGCCGGCAAATAGAGCAAATTTTAGCCTCAAACGGGGTCACATGCCAAAATTTAGCCGGCAAAACAAGCATACAAGAGCTTTGCGAAAAAATCGGCGGGATTAAAGAAATCGGCGGGATTTTTATAACCAACGATAGCGGTCCTATGCACATAGCAGCCGCTTACAAAGTGCCTACCATAGCTCTTTTTGGACCTACTAAATTTGACGAAACAAGCCCTTGGAAAAACGAAAACGCAAGAATTTTACATCTAAATTTATACTGTATGCCTTGCATGAAGCGAGTTTGTCCGATAAAAACGCATGAATGTATGAAAAATTTAACTCCGAATTTAGTAATCAAAGCCGCCAAAGAGCTAAAAAGAGAAATATCCTAATTTTAGGACCAATTTAATCTGAAAGTAAATTTAAAATTCGTCACGGCTTTTAAAAATTTTTATAAACCATATCAAAAAATCGACAGATCATCAAACCTTTGAGTTCTTTTGTAATTCCTTGCAAGCCGAACCGATGCAAGGATTTGAGCTAAAATAAAGTAATTTAGCTCAAAATCAAGTGTTAAAAATCAAAAAGTATCATCGATAGCTTGGCAGATAGTATGCCCTATGAGAATATGCATCTCTTGAATTCTAGGCGTATCGCTTGAAGGCATGATCAAATTTAACTCGCATAACTCGTTCATCGCACCTCCGTCTTTACCGCTAAGCCCAAGGGTTCGCACACCCATATCGTTAGCGGTTTTTAAGGCCTTTATGACATTTGGGCTATTACCGCTAGTTGAGATCGCTATGAGCAGATCTCCGCTTCTTCCGATAGCTTCAAGCTGACGCGAAAAAACAAACTCGTATCCGTAGTCGTTTCCTATGGCTGTTAGAGCCGATGTATCCGTAGTTAGAGCAATACCTGCAAGTCCTGCACGCTCTTTTTTATATCTGCCGCTAAGCTCGGCTGCTATATGCTGAGCGTCGCCTGCACTTCCGCCGTTTCCGCAAAGTAAAATTTTCCCACCGTTTTTAAGCGTGCTAACAGCCATTTCGCACGCTTTTTTTATCTCATCTTGAAGCCCAAAGATAGCTTCTGCAGTCTTTTTATGCTCTTCAAGCTCTTTTTTTATCATCTCATTTATCTGCATTTTGTATCCTGTTTATTATACTTGTAGTGCTTTTGCCTTGCACAAACTCAACCAGCCTTACTTCGCTTACTATATCGCTTCCCACGACCTCTTTACCTTCGTAATCGGCACCCTTAACCAAAACATCGGGTCTTAGCATGGAAATTAAATTTATAGGAGTAGGCTCATCAAAGATCACCACATAATCCACTGCGCCAAGTGCCGCAAGCACCGCAGCTCGGTCGAATTCAGTATTTACGGGACGATCTTTGCCTTTTAGCTCGCGCACGGAACGATCGGAATTTAAACCCAATACCAAAACATCGCCAAATTCCCTTGCTTTAGCAAGATATTTTACATGCCCCGCATGCAAGATATCAAAGCAGCCGTTTGTAAAAACAAGCCTTTTATCGCCTCTGTTTTTAAGCAGTTCGCAAACCTCGTCGGCGGTTTTTATCTTATTTTCAAAACCTAAAGAGGAGCTGTTTTTAACAAGTTCATTAATCTCTTCAAAACTAGCCGTCGCCGAGCCTACTTTCGCCACCACGACCGCAGCGGCTAAATTTGCAGTTTGTATAGCTTTATCAATGCTCTCTTTAAGCCCAAGCATATATCCAAGCGTTGCTAAAACGGTATCTCCTGCACCGGTTACGTCAAAAACTTCTTTTGCCAATGCCGGAAATTTAAGAGCCTTATCATCCTGCAAAAGCGCAATCCCTTCCTCTGAAATTGTTATAAGCGAATGAGTTAAATTTAGCTCGCTCTTTAGCTTTTTTAAGGCATTTGCAAGATCCTCGTCGCTATTTATGCTAAAGCCAACCGCCTCGCTAGCCTCTTTTTTATTTGGAGTTAGAAGCGTTGCGCCATAGTATTTTGAGTAGTCTTTGCCTTTTGGATCGATTAAAACGGGCTTATTTTGCAAATTTGATTCGTTTATAAGCTGCTTGCAAATATTTTTAGTAAGCACGCCTTTGCAGTAATCAGACAGCAAAACGACATCATAATCGGCCACTACCGCCTTAAATGCACTCACAAGCTCATCTTGGCAAGATATTTCCTCTATACTTTCTTTATCGATTCTAACTACTTGCTGATGAGTAGCCATTACACGGCTTTTTATCGAGCTTGTACGCCCGTTTTCTAATTTTATAAACTCATCCTTTGCGCCAAAATTTTTAATAATCTCAACTATCTCTTTGCCTACTTCATCGTTTCCTACAGCACTTATTACTCCCACTTTAGCGCCCAAGGAGAGCAAATTTAGCACTACGTTTCCGGCTCCGCCAAGTCTCTTGCTCTCATCTTTGATCTTTACTACTTGCACCGGCGCTTCAGGCGAAATTCTATCGCAACTACCCCAGATATAGTGATCAAGCATCAGATCGCCAACGACTAAAACACGAACATCACGCATTTATCTCTTCCTTAAAAATTCTCTTTATCTCAGAGATATAGTCTTTTATACCCTCTTCAAGGCTCCACTGCGGCTCATAATTAAGAGCGGCTCTAGTAGGCTCAATATCGGCCTGTGTGTGAAACTGATATGAATTTACGTAAGGATTTTTTATATATTCATTACCTAAATTTACGCCAAGCTCTCGCTGCAAGATATCTGCAATATCTTGAAAGCTTCTAGCCTTCCCCGTGGCTGCGTTATAAACCCCGCTTGGCGCATTGATAGCCAGCAAATTTGCGTTTATAATATCTTTGATATAGACAAAATCTCTTTTTATCTTATCGCTTCCTTCAAATAACCTAGGTGCTTTGCCGCTTAAAATTTGAAGTCCAAATTGCAGCACCATAGAAGCTGTCTTATCCTTAAAAAACTCGCCTTTACCATAGACGTTAAAATACCTAAGTCCAACGACGCTAACGCCTTTTTTTGCGTATTTTTGTCCAAGATGATCCATCTTTAGCTTGCTAAATCCATATACGTTGTTTGGCGATTCGCACTCCCCTACTTTTTGAGGGCTTTTTGCATTTCCGTAAGTCGCCCCCGAGCTTGCGTATATCATCTTAGCGCCCGTTTTAAGACAAATTTCAAGCAGATCCTTAAAGCTGTTTAAATTTGTTCGCATTAGCTCGCCCTGCTCTCTTACGGTAGTATCTGAGATTGCGGCTTCATGATAGATTATGTCGGGCTTAAACTCCTCTATCATCGCAAGGGTTTTAGCGCAATTGATATCGCCTTCATAAATTTCACCCTTAAAGCCGAGCAAATTTTTAAAATGCCCAAAACTCTTTAAATTTCCGTTGCTAAATTTCTCATCGCTTCTAAATTTATCCACAACAAGCACCTTGCAACTTGGATAATTTTCATCAAAATGATGCGCAAGCGCTGAGCCTATAAACCCCGCTCCGCCTGTTATAACTATCTTTTTATCCTGTAATTTCATATCAAATTTTCCTCTTTTAAACTTTCAAAAACATCTTCTACGCTTTTAAATTTCTTCCCGTCAAGCAAGAAATTTAGCCCCACTCCCGCACTTTCTCCGGCCTTTATATCGCTATGTTTATCGCCTATCATGATAGATTTTGATAGATCGATATTAAGCTCGCCGGCTGCGTCAATTATCATCTTTGGCTTTGGCTTTCTGCACTCGCAATTAACCTCCGGAGCATGAGGACAAAAGCAAATTTTAGCTATCTTAATGCCGTTTTTTTGAAACTCGCCAAGCATAAATTCGCTAAGCTTGCTAAATTGCTCAAGGGTATAATACCCTCTGCCGATTCCGGATTGATTTGTAACGACAACAATTATGAAGCCTTTGCTTATGAAGCCTTGAACCGCTTTAAAAATTCCATCCTTAAAGATAAAATTTTCAATCTCGTAAACATAGCCGAAATCCTCGTTTATAACGCCGTCGCGATCTAAAAATATGGCTTTTTGGATTTTGCAATCATTCATGAGTTAAATTATACTTAAAATTGCTAAAATTTAAGAAGAGCGGTAAATATTTACAAAATATATACTAACGTTAATCTTTTTATATTATAATGCGCCCGATATTTTACTAAAGGGGATAAAATGAAAAAATTACTTATCGTTTCAGGTGCTGCAGCGCTTCTTGCTTCAAGCCTCTTTGCTGCCGACGGCGCTACGCTTTACAAAAAATGTGTTGCCTGTCACGGTCCTAAAGCTGAGAAATCTTTCCTAAATAAGGTTCCTGTTCTTACAACTCTTTCAAAAGAAGAGATGGTAGAAGCTCTTAAAGCTTACAAAGCAGGCACGTTAAACAAATTTAACTCAGCAGCTATGATGAAACCTATCGTAGCTCCAATGAGCGAAGCTGATATGGAAGCTGTTTCAGAGTATATAACAACTCTAAAAAAATAACCATAGGCGGATTTTCCGCCTTTTTCTCTCTTTATAATTACATTTTCATTTCTTTTTCATTTTTAGATTTACAAAATCAAACTATAATAAGCTCTTAAAATTTAAAACAAGGACATTTTTAATGAAAAAATCATCTGCTTTTGCCGTAATTTTAACGCTTAGCTCTTATTTATACGCTGGAGACGGAGCTGAAATTTATAAACAATGCGCCGGCTGTCACGGAGAAAAAGGCGATTTAAAATACCACTACAAAGCCTCGCCAATTATCAAAATACCTAAAGAAAGACGCTTAAAAGCGCTTGAGGGATACAAATACGGCACTCAAAGCAAATACGGAATGGGTAGCGCTATGAGCGATCAGGTAAAGCACTTAAGTATGGAAGAGCTAATTGCGGTAAATGATTTTATAGAGTCTTTGAAAAATTCAAAATAAATTTAAAGCATTGCATAATCATTAAAAGCCATGCAAATTAGGCTTTTAATGCTTCCTGCGGAATCAAAAATAAAACACTTATTTACATATAAATTTATAAAATTTTAAATACAAATTTCATATAACATTTTAGTTTCTTTTTACAACTTACTTTAAGAAAATTAAGAATATAATAAGCTCCGATTTTTATCAAATAAGGATACAAAATGAAAAAAGTATATATTTTGGCGGCTGCCTGCTTACTAGGCTCATCTCTATACGCAGCTGACGGTGCGGAAATTTATAAAAAATGCGTAGCCTGTCATGGTCAATCTGCCGAAAAAAAGTATGCGAACAAAGTTCCGCCACTTGTTTCGGTATCTAAAGAGGATCGTTTAAAAGCGCTTGAAGGCTATAAAGAAGGCACAAACAATACTTACGGTATGGGCGCTGTTATGAAAACTCAGGTCAGAAGCTTAAGCGCAGATGATCTAAAAGCGGTTAACGACTTCATAGAAACTTTAAAATAATCCATCAATCAGGCGGCCTATAACCTTTTTTGGTCGCCTCTTTTTGTTTTAACTCCATTTTATAGGCATCATTTAGCGCATCTTCGCCGTCATATTTTGTTCCGTCTAAAAACTTACGATAGTCTTCAAACTGCCTAGTCTTAAGCCCCCAAAGCAAAGCAAAGAGCCCAAAAGCTCCAAGCAGAGTCGAAACGCCTATCATCAAAGCTATTATACTTATATCCATTCTGTACTCATTTACTTCGAATTTTGCCTGATACGCATTGAATTTAGCACCACCACGACCGAGCTTAACGACATTGAAACCGCCGCAACCACGGGCGAAACATACCCTGCTATAGCAAGCGGGATAGTTAGCGCGTTATAAACAAGCGAAAAAGCCAAATTTTGATTTATCGCCCTAAAGGTTCTCTTGGCAAGCCAAATCGCCTCTTTTAGCGAATTTAAATCATCCTTCATAAGCACTGCATCGCTTTTTTGCAAGCTCACATCAGCCCCGCTTCCAAGGCAGATAGCGACATTAGCGTAACTTAGCGCAAGCGCGTCGTTTATCCCGTCTCCGACCATCACGACCTTTTTTCCGCTTTGGGTTAAATTCTCTATGAAGTTAGCTTTATCAACAGGCAAGCAGTTTGCTTTAAATTCCTTTATACCAAGCTCATTAGCCACTTTTTGAGCCGCAAATTCATTATCGCCCGTTAGCATTACGATCCTAAATTTAGCCTGCCTTAAGGCATCAAAGCACTCCTTTGCGCCGCTTCTTATATTATCGCTTAGTTCAAATTTCGCCGCTATTTGACCATCAATGGCAAAATAATAATTAGTCCCCCTGCTCTCTTTGCGCAAATTTATCCCAAGCTCCAGCATAAATCGTTCGCTGCCCGCATAAATTTCGCTTCCGTTAAATTTAGCGCTAACGCCCTTTGCTTCGATGTTTTTAAAATTTTGCAAATCATAAATTTCAAAAGAGTCAAATTCCGCCTTCAAATACTCGCTAACGGCTACGCTTACAGGATGAGAGGAGCTTTTTGCAAGAGAGTAGAGCAAATTTATATCATACCAGCTAAAACTCTCAAATTTATCCACCGCCATCTTGCCGGTGGTTATGGTTCCTGTTTTATCAAACACTATCGTATCGCATTTTGCGAGGCTTTCAAGCACCTTAGCCTCTTTAAATATCACGCCCTTTTTAAACCCAACCCCAAGCCCCACAAGCGTACTAACAGGGGTTGCAAGTCCAAGCGCGCAAGGACAAGCAATGACAACGACTGAAATTCCTACGATCAAAGCCGCTTCAAAAGAACCCGTATGCCAAAGCCAAAAACAAAACGTAACCGCACTTAAAACCATAATAACGCTTGAAAATTTGCTTGAAATTTCATTAGCAAGCTTTTCTATGTGAGGCTTTTTGGTTATAGCTTTTTCAAGCAGATGAATGATCTTACTAAGAGTCGAGTCGCTAAATTTAGCGCTTGCCTCATACTCGATAAGCCCGTCAAGACATATGGAACCGCTGTTTAAAGGATCGTTTTTTTCTTTAAAAACCGCCGAGCTTTCGCCCGTAAGACTTGAATAATCAAAACTGGCAGAACCGCTAGTTATCACACCGTCTATAAGTGCGCGCTCGCCCGCTCTAAGCACGATTATATCGCCTATTTGCACCTCGCTTACATCTTTAAGCGAGGTTTTACCCTCCGTCTTTACGCTAACCTTGCTTGACACCATCGAATTTAGGCTATCAAGAGTATCTCCTGCTCGCTTTTTGCTTAAGACTTCTAGGTACTTGCCGATAAATACGAAAGTAATTATCATCGCAACCGAATCAAAATAAACCTCGCCACTCCTTGAAAACATCGCATATATCGAAAACACATAAGCTAAAAGCGCGCCCGAGACGATAAGCAAATCCATGTTTTGTCTTCTGTTTTTAATCGCTACAAGCGCACCTTTAAAAAACCCGCTCCCCGTATAAAAAAGCACCGGAGTAGCCAAGACAAACTCCGCAAAGCTCAAAACGGCCTTTACGTCATCTCTTATGCCCGTAAAATAACCGCCGTATTTTGCAACACTTAGCCACATTATGTTCATGGTGGCAAAAATCCCCACCAAAAGCTTTGCGTAAAATTCTCGCCTTTTATTGGTTATATACTCCTCTTCGCGGCTTGGATCGTAAGCATAAGCGTCATATCCGATAGATCTTATAAGCCTTAAAATTTCGGACAAATTCGTCTCGCTCTCGTCCCAAACGATAGTGGCTTTATTATTTAACGAATTTATATTAGCTTCTAAAATTCCTTTGGCATTAAATAAAACTTTTTCATTTAGCCAGATACAAGCTGCGCAGTGAATGCCGTCTATCACGAGTGAAATTTTGCTAAATCCATTCTCGTTTTTTACATAATTTTGATAAGCCAATTCTAAATTTTCATCTTTTTGAGCGCTAGACTTAACGGGGCTTAAGACATTTTTACCAAGACGATCGTAAAACTCACTCAGTCCGCTGGAGGAAAGAATTTCAAATACGCTTTTACAGCCGTTACAACAAAATTTATTGTCACCGGATTCGATCATAACGCTATCTTCAAAGCTCTGATGACAATGCGCGCACTTGGTTTTACTCATGAGTTACATTTTTCTTTCAAATTTAGATTTGTAAATTATACAGATAATGTTTTGATTTTAAGGTTAAATCAAATTTGTATATCAAGCCAAATTTTACATAGAATTTATAAAAAAGGTTGTAAATTTTGATAATTTTCATCAAAGGAGCGAATTTGAAAAAGATAGAGACTCAAAGTTCAAAAAACAGAAAGGCTCACTACACCCCCGCTATAGAGCATAACGGCATACTTTATGTCTCAGGTCAGCTTAGCATCGACACGGCGAGCATGCAATTGCCAAAAGGCGGCGCTAGAGAGCATGCTAGGCAGGCGCTTGCAAATTTACAGACGGTTTTAACCGAAGCCGGAGCCAAAAAAGAAAACGTGATAATGTGCAGAGTTTATACGCCCGATATAGCGTTTTGGGACGATATAGACGATGAGTATGCGAAGTTTTTTGGCGAGCATAAACCTGCGCGCGTAGTAGTGCCTACCTCGGCACTTCATTTTGGCTGCTTGGTTGAGATAGAAGCTCAAGTAGCGATGATTTAGGCTTAAAATATCAAATTCATAAGGAATAAAAATGGCAAATTTCAAATGCACAAGTTGCAGTAGCGAAGCTTCGCTTGAAAATTTAGACTTTGAGTGCAAGTGCGGTGGGCTTTATGAGCTTAAATTTACTCCGCCTAAATTCTCGCTTGATCTTGTGGATAAGAGCGAATTTAGCCTATTTCGCTACCGCAAATTTATGCCGCTTCAAAATGAAATTTGGAAGCAGATCACGCTTGGTGAAGGCATGACGGCATGCGTTAAATTTGACGATAAGCTTTACTTTAAGCTTGATTATGCGATGCCTACGCTTTCGTTTAAAGATCGTGGAGCAACACTTCTTATCTGGCTTTGTAAGAGTATCGGAGTTAAAAAAGTCCTTCAAGACAGTAGCGGAAATGCCGGAAATTCGGTTGCTGCTTATTGCGCTAGAGCAGGGATTGAGTGTGAAATTTACGTCCCTAAAGGCACGTCTGAAAAAAAGATAAACATGATAAAAGCTTTTGGCGCTACGGCAACGGTGTTTGACGGCACTAGAGATGAAACGGCCGATGCGTGCCGTAAAAAAGCTCGAGATGAAGGCATTTATTACGCAAATCACGTATACAACCCGATCTTTTATCAAGGCACCAAAACTTACGTGTATGAAATTTACGAGCAGCTTAAAAGGGTTCCTGATAACTTCTTCTTGCCTGTTGGCAACGGCACGCTGCTAATCGGCTGCGAGCTTGCACTTACGGAGCTTTTTGAAGCGGGGCTTATAAAAAAGCTGCCTAAAATTTTTATCGTACAAAGCGAAAATTGCGCTCCGTTTTTCGGCGCTAAAGATAAGCCGCTTGATATCGTCGTAAAGCCGACCGAAGCTGAAGGCATAGCTATAGGAAAGCCGATGAGAGGGCGTGAAATTTTAGCTAGCAAATACGCAGGCGAGCGCGAAGTGATAACGATACCCGAAAGTGCGATTTTGCCTGCTAGAAAGAGCTTGGCGCGAAACGGATTTTACGTAGAGCATACTACGGCTGCGATATATGCTGCGTATGAAGAGTATATAAAAACTCACGAGATCGCAGGAGACAGTATCATCTCGCTTTGCGGCGCAGGGGTTAAAAGCGAACACTAATCTTGATTGATTAAGCAAATTTAAAATTTAGGATATGCGCTCATATCCTAAATTTATCGTTTGACAAAACATTGTTACTTTGTTACAATTTTGCAAGTTCTAAGGTTAGAAACACAAACGCAAGGCACACAATGTATCTCATCGGTATAGATATCGGCTCGACATCTACAAAAGTGGCTGTTTTTAATAAAAACGATCAAAAATTCACAGAGTTGTTTTTGCGCCCTACAGGATTTAGCGGGGTAAAAATAGCGGATGAAATTTATGAAATTCTAAAAGAGAAAAACTACTTCCCAAGCTTCATAACCGCAACCGGATACGGCAGAGTAAGTGTTAAATACGCAAATTTTACTACGACTGAAATTTTATGTCACGCATTGGGGGCGAATTTTTTATTCCCGAAAGACTGCACGGTAATCGACGTAGGCGGGCAAGACACAAAGGCTATCAAAATCGTAGCAAACAGGCCTGAAGACTTTATAATGAACGATAAATGCTCCGCAGGAACGGGCAAATTCATCGAAGTGATGGCAAATCGTCTCGGGCTTGATATAAACGAGCTTTACGCCACTGCAAAGAAAAATTTAAATATCAAACTAAGCTCCACTTGCACCGTATTTGCCGAATCAGAAATAATCTCGCTAATGGCAAACGGCGTAGATAAAACGCAAATCGCTTACGGTATCATCGATTCGTCCGCTCAAAAGGTGGCCTCCTTAACCAAAAGGCTGGAGAGTGAAATTTACTTTTTAAGCGGCGGGCTTAGCAGGGTAAGTCTTTTTAAAAATTTGCTCGCAAATCACTTGCAAAGAGATGTTTTTACCGATGAAAATGCCATATTTTGCGGAGCGATGGGAGCTAGCCTGATCGGACTTAAAAAGGAAAAATCATGAGAATGGATTTTGAAAAACTTAAAAAACGCAACTCCTTTGAACTGCAAAATTTAAAAGCTGAGGGCAAGCCTATAGTAGGCACGTTTTGTACATATTCGCCAAAAGAGCTGATATACGCTGCAGGCGGAGTTGCCGTCAGTCTTTGTGCAAATGACGAAAGCCCTATAAATATCGCGCATAAAGAGCTTCCAAGAAATCTCTGTCCGCTTATAAAGGCAAGCTACGGATATGCGGTTAGCAAAAAATGCCCTTATATGAACGCAAGCGATATCATCGTGGGAGAGACTACTTGCGACGGCAAAAAGAAGATGTATGAGCTACTTGCAAACCACAAGTCGGTGTATGTTTTAGAGCTTCCAAATATGACAAATAAGCGCTCGCTGGCTCTTTGGAAGGACGAGCTAATAAGCTTTAAGGAGTTTTTACAAGAGAAATTCAAAGCTAAGATAACCCAAGAAAATCTCCTTGAAGCGGTAAAAATCCACAACGAGGAGCGCGAGTTGATGTGTGAGCTGATGGAGCTAAACAAGGCCATCCCAAGCCCTATTAAAGGTAGCGAACTTCACGAGATACTATTTGCAAGCGAATTTATTTACGACAAAAAAGAGAAGATAAAAACTCTCAAAGCCTTCATAGAGGCAACTAAACAAAATTTAGAAGCTAAAATTTCAGATAAAAAGCGTATAATCATAACCGGCTGTCCAAGCGGCGGAGTGTATGAAAAAATAATAAAACAGATAGAAAATTTAGGCGCTGACGTAGTTGCTTTTGAAAACTGCGTCGGAACGAAAAATTACCGAAATTTGGTCGAAGAAGAAGGAAATTTGATAGAAAATATCGCTAAAAGATATCTTGAAATTCCATGTTCGGTGATGTATAAAAACGACAAAAGAGCGCAAATCATCAAAGAATTTATCAAAGAATACAGCGCAGACGGCGTCATAGATATAGTTTTAAGCGGATGTCATACATACGCTATAGAGACAAATAAAATAAGAGAAGCTAGTAAGGAGGCGGGTGCGAATTATATGAGTTTAGAGACTGATTATTCAAGGCAAGACAGCGGACAAATACGTACAAGACTAGAGGCTTTTATAGAGCTTTTATAAACAAAATTTAAGGAGAAAATATGAAATTTAAGAGCATTTTACTAAGTTGCTTACTGCTTGCAGGCTCTGTTGCGGCAAGCGATAAGCTTAAAGTTTATTTTGAAGCGGGAAGTATCGGCGATAACTTCTCAAGCGTTATCTCAAACGGCGCAAAAATGGCGGCAAAAGACCTAAATATCGATCTTAAGGTGGTGTATTCCGAGTGGGATCCAAACAAGATGGTTGAAAATTTCAAAAACGCCGTTGCAACATCGCCTGACGGCATCATAGTGATGGGTCATCCCGGAGACGAGCTATATCAGCCGCTTATCAAAAATGCGATAGAAAAAGGCATAAACGTAACAAGCATAGATACCGAGCTTCCAAAAAGCCTAGAAGCCTTTAAGTCAAGCGGATTTGGCTATACGGGAAGCAACAACTACGAAAGCGGCAAGGCTATGGCGCACGAAGCTGTGCAAAAATTTGATATGAAAAGTGGCGAAAAGGTTATGGTATGGGGACTACTTAGCATGCCTGTAAGGGGTCTTAGAGCAAAGGCTATGCTTGAGGTGTTTAAAGAAAAAGGTTTAAAGGTAGAATACATCGAAATTTCACCTGAGATAAACAAAGACCCAAGCTTAGGACTTAGCGTATTTGGCGCTTACATGGCAAAGCATCCTGACACCAAGCTGGTAGTGCTTGACCACGGAGCGCTAACGGCGCAGTCACCGCAGTTCATGAAGAGCCTAAATTTGGATAAAGAAAAGCTAAATATCGCAGGATTTTCACTGTCTCCTGCTACGATTGCAGGGATTAAAGACGGCTCAATCGACCTAGTCGCCGACGCTCAGCCGTTTTTTCAAGGGTATTTTAGCGTCGTGCAAATCGTAATGAGTAAAAAATACGGATTTTCAGGATTTAAGGTTGATACGGGAGGTGGATTTATAACCTCTAAAAATATCGCCCTTATCGAGCCTTTAGTAAAAAATGGCATCAGATAACGCGATAGAGCTTAAAAACGCTTTTAAAAGTTTTGGAAATACCAAAATTTTAAAAGGCATAAATTTTAACCTAAAAAAGGGCGAGACAATCGCTCTTTTAGGCGATAACGGAGCGGGCAAATCAACTCTTATCAAGTGCCTTTGCGGTTATGATAGGTTTGATAAATTTGATAGCTTTAGCGTGCTTGATACTCCTATAAAGAGGGGAGAATTTGACCTGCTAAAAGCTAGAAATTTAGGCATGGAAGTAGTCTTTCAAGATAGCTCGCTCGGGCTTTCTCAAGAGATTTATCGAAACATATTCGCCACTCGTCATATCACGAAATTCGGTCTTATCGATAAGAAAAAAGAGATAGAAATTTCAAATCAAATTTTAAAAGAGTTCATCGGCTTTAGCGGAGCGGGAATCGACGCTACAAGCCTTGCAAGCAACTTAAGCGGAGGTGAAAAGCAAGGACTTGCTATAGCTAGGGCGATTTATTTTAAATCACAAATTTTAATTTTAGACGAGCCTACAACAGCGCTTGGAGTAAATGAGACCGAGCGATTTATGGGCTTTTTAGATAAGCTCAAAGAGCAAAATTTAAGCATCATAATCATCACTCACAACTTAAATCAAGCCTTTCATATCGCCGATAAATTTGTGCTTTTGAGAAGCGGAGTGATAGAGCAAGAACTAGATAAAAGCGAAATTTCGGATCTAAATTCACTCTACAAGGTATTTTATGAGTAAAAATTTAGTCATCACCGCGATACTTTTTGTGATTTTAGGAGTATTTACAGCCTTTTCGCCCGAGGTGTTTTTAGCCAAAAACATCTATTTTAGCTACCTAACCTCAGTGCCTATCATACTCATACTCTGCCTTGGCCTGCTTCCTCTTATCATCTCAGGCGAGTTTGACATGAGCTTTCCTGCGACGATGGCGATGAGCGGATTTGTATTTTCTTACGTTTTTAAAGCAAGCGGAAATTTAGCCTTCGCTACGCTTGCAAGCCTTGCCTTTGGCGCGCTTAGCGGAGCTTTTAACGCACTTTTGGTTATAAACGCAAAAATACCTTCCATTATCGCAACTATCGGCACTCAGTTTTTCTGGCGCGGACTTGCTGTGGTGCTAAGCGGAGGACTTTCGCTATCTTTAGCCAGTGCCGAAGGCTTTTTAAAGGAATTTTTTGTAGGCAGACTTGCAGGAATACCCGCTCAATCAATCATCGCGACCGTTTTGGCGATACTAACTTACATCATGATCTTTAAACACAAATTCGGAGATAATATCTTATTTTCAGGCGATAACGCAAAAGCAGCCAAAATGCTAAGCATAAACGTTGCTAGGAGCAAATACCTGCTTTTCATCAATATGGGCGTGATGAGCGCACTTGCAAGCATTATCTTAAGCCTTGAGTTCATCAACTGGTGGCCTACGCAAGGAGACGGATACATGTTGCTTGTATTTGCGGCGATCTTTATCGGCGGTACGGGCGTAAGCGGAGGAAGCGGAAGCGTATATGGAACGCTCATAGGCAGCATAATCATCGGCATAATGGAAAGCGGTATCGTAGCCATGGGCTTTGACGCATTTTATACGCGAGTGATTTACGGAGCTATCATAATCGTATCTGTTGTAATATACGCCAAATTTGATAAAAATTCCAAAGCGCGCAGCTTCTAATCAAACTTTGCGCGCCAAGGATAAATTCTAAGCAAACTCCCTATCGATAACGATAAAAATTTTATACCCTGGAAACTGCGCCGAAACTACACTTTCCATTTTGGCTCTAAGCTCGTCTAAATTTCGCTCTTTAAAGCTAACTACGACATCAAATCTAACCGTTTTTTTGGCAGTATTTATAAAAAATGCGTGTAAATTCAGTATGCTTTTAAATTCGCTTAATAGATTTTTCACGCACTCTTTGGTGTCGTTTTGCCCTAAATTTACGCTATAAATTCCAAACACAAGATATATACGATATCTGCGGTAAATTTCTATCTGAAGCTCGTTTAAGCGCTGGGAAATTTCTGAAATTTTCATATGCTCGTCAACTTCTACGTTTATCGAGCCTGCATATCGCTCAACGCCGTAGTTATGAAGTATCAGATCATACGCATCAAGAACTATCTCACACTCCTTAACCGCCTTATAAATTTCATCGCTTACTTCTTTTTCTACTCGCCCGCCGATGATTCTATCAAAGGTTTCTTTAATCAAAATCACGCCGTTATAAATGATAAAAAGCGAAGCCAAGGCTCCTGCATAGCCGTCAACTTGGATATTTGCAAAGTACGAAAGTCCTGCGCTAACAAGTATCACGCAAGAGATGATAGCGTCTCCCAAAGCCTCCTGTCCAACTGCTTTTAAGGCTATGGACTTGGTTAAATTTCCCATCTTTTTATAGTAAAACGCTATGGCAAATTTTACAAATATAGCTATGAAAAGTATGATTAAGAGAGCCGGAGTAAATGTCGTAGTAACAGGCTCTATGATGTTTTCTATCGAGGTTTTTAAAAACTCAAAACCAAGCATTAAAACTATGATAGAGACTATAAGCCCTCCGATATACTCAACCCTTCCGTATCCGTACGGGTGGCTCTCGTCAGGCAACTTTTGAGCAAGCTTTGATCCGAAAATCGTTATCAAGCTTGAAAATGCGTCACTTAGGTTATTTACCGCATCAGAGATGATAGCTACGGAATTTGAAGCAAGCGCTATAAAAATTTTAATGCTTGCCAAAATCACATTCGTAACTATACCTATAAAAGCGGTTTTTATTATCTTTTTTTCACGTTCGCCGTCTTTAAATTGCATCATTTTAAACTTCTTTTTATTAAGATTTTCGCCATTTTATCATATTTTTTAACTATTTTAGAACACGAGTTAAACTTGACAACAAAGCAAATTTTATATAAAATACGAACTTCAAAGAACTTCTTTTGAAACTTTATTTTCTACTATAATTTATCCAGTAAATTTAAAGAGGACTAATGGAAAACACTAATCAATCTGCGCAAGCAAATTCAGAGACCACAAAAACTACGAAAAAACATCAAAATACTCGCACTCATATTCCTGTAGACGGACACAAGATAGAAGAACTTCGCATGCTAAGTCTAGAAGATCTGGTGCAGATAGCAAACACCGTAGGCGTGGAAAATCCTCGCGAATTTCGCAGACAAGATTTGATATTTGAAATCCTAAAAACACAGACCAAACAAGGCGGCTTTATATTATTTACGGGGATTTTAGAGATCACCAACGAAGGTTACGGATTTTTACGCTCGGTCGATGCAAATTTAAGCGACAGCTCTAACGACGCTTATGTTTCAAACTCTCAAATTCGCAAATTCGCCCTGCGTGTAGGCGACATAGTAACCGGTCAAGTTAGAGAGCCAAAAGATCAAGAAAAATATTACGCCCTGCTTAAAATCGAAGCAGTTAATTACATGCCTCTAGCGGAAGCCAAAGAAAGGCCGCTTTTTGATAACTTAACTCCGCTATTTCCGACTCAAAAGCTTCATCTTGAATATGATGCGATGAAGCTTACGGGTCGCGTGCTTGATCTCTTTACACCTATCGGAAAGGGACAGCGCGGACTTATCGTCGCACCTCCAAGAAGCGGTAAAACCGAGCTTATGAAAGAGCTTGCTCACGGTATCGCAAGAAATCATCCCGAAGCGCACCTCATGGTGCTTTTGGTTGATGAGCGCCCTGAAGAGGTTACCGATATGCAGCGCTGCGTAAAAGGCGAAGTGTTTAGCTCGACTTTTGATCTTCCCGCGCTTAATCACGTGCGAGTTGCCGAGCTCGTTATCGAAAAGGCAAAGCGTTTAGTTGAAATGGGCAAGGATGTCATCATCTTGCTTGACAGTATAACCCGTCTTGCACGCGCCTACAACACCGTAACTCCGCCAAGCGGCAAGGTGCTAACGGGCGGCGTTGACGCAAACGCACTTCACAAACCGAAAAGATTTTTCGGAGCGGCTAGAAATATCGAGGACGGCGGAAGCTTGACGATAGTAGCAACCGCGCTTATTGATACAGGTTCAAGAATGGATGAAGTTATATTTGAGGAGTTTAAAGGTACAGGAAATAGCGAAATCGTGCTTGATCGCAACATCTCAGACCGCAGAATTTATCCCGCTATCAATATCTTAAAATCAGGCACAAGAAAAGAAGAGCTTCTTCAAAAGCCTGACGAACTTCAAAAAATTTGGGCTATACGCTCGGCCATCGCTTCAATGGATGATGTGGAAGCGCTTAAATTCCTGTATGCAAAAATGCTTAAAACAAAAGACAACAAAGAGCTTTTGTCAATATTAAATGATTAAAATTTGAGTCTTTTAAAGCTCAAATTTTAGCTTTTTTATTAACTCAAATTTAAAATTTCAGGTTCGCCAAAAAGCCTATGCGCCTCTTTTAATACAGCTTGGTTTTTAGCGTTTTGCAACTCTTCGGGCGATTTTGACTCAGTTGATTCCGGCTTAAGCATAGCAGAATCGTCTATCTTAACCTTTACTTCGGGAATTTCACTTGGCTTAATTGTATCCTTGCTTTGCTCCTCAATCTTTTCAAGCTCCATATCAAGCAATGCCATATCATCAACCACAATACCCGAATCGGTTTGAAATTTTAGCGAATAAGCGGTAGTAAAATCCTCAGTATTATCTCGTTTATCACCAAGATATGGCTTAAAATTTGACTGAGCTTCTTGGCTCGGCTCAGCTAAATTCGAGCTTGAATTTTGCTCCATATCTTGCCTAGATCTAGCTATATCACTCTCGTCTAAATTCGCTTCGTTTTTATCGTCTATTTTAGGCTGAATTTCTTTTGGAGCGATCTTAATCTTTGCGTCTGAGCCAAAATTCGCACGTAAAATTTCCATTATAATTTTTGAACTGGAGCGTAATTTTTCTTGGTTGGCTCCACTTGCATTTGAAGAAAGGCTCAGACAGTTATCTTTAAACTCCAAAAACTCAATGCACTCCTTAAAGCACTCTCCAAGAGAGTAATCTCTATCGTAAATTTTATCCAAAAACAGTTCATACGGGCTTTTTGATACCATTTTAGCAGCTGTATTTACTTGAGCCTGCTTAGCTGTAGGAGTGCTTAAATTTAAGCCCTGCTCTTTTAGCTCAAAATTTCCTATCATGTCGTCAATAGGCTTTAAATTTATCGCTTCCATCATCATAAAAAGCATTATGCTAAGCACGAAACCGTTATCACTACTTACGCTAAGCATGCTCTTGGCTTCGGATAAAATTCTAAAAAATCTCTCATATAAAAGCAGTGAATATTTGTTGTTTCCGCTTAAAAAATTCTCTTTTAGATTTGCGATTAATTCATCAATTATCATCTCGCCGTCATAGCTCTCAAGCTCGCTTACAAGCCTGCTCATCGCTGCTCTATCGCCGCTCATCACGACTTGCATAATCTCTTCGATACGTGCAGGATCTAGTAGCCCAAGCATATCGGCAACCACGCTTTGAGTGATCTTTGCGTGCGAATAAACAATAGCCTGATCAAGCAAAGTAAGCGTATCCCTAAGTGAGCCCGAGCCGCTGCGAGCCAGAATTTCTACAGCCTCGCTCTCATACTCCACACCCTCTTTACTCAGGATAAATTCAAGATGCTTGATGATATTTTGCTTTGAAATTTGCTTAAATCTAAAATGCTGAGTGCGCGAAAGCACGGTAGCGGGAAGCTTAAGCGGATCGGTTGTAGCAAGGATAAATTTCACATAGCTTGGAGGCTCTTCAAGCGTCTTTAAAAGTGCATTAAAGGCTTCGCGAGTGAGCATATGCACTTCGTCTATGATAAAAATTTTATACCGCGCCGCCGCAGGGGCGTATTTCGTCTGCTCGATAAGCTCTCTGATGTCATCTATCTTTCTGTGGCTTGCTGCGTCCATCTCTATGATATCGATGTGGCGAGACTCGTTAGCCATGATGCAATGAGCGCACTTTTCACACGGCTTTGAAGTGGGACCGTTCTCGCACACTAGAGCCTTTGAAAAAATTCTAGCGCTTGAAGTCTTACCGCTTCCGCGAAGACCCGAAAACAGATACGCATGAGTTAGGCGATTTTCGCTAAGTGCGTGAGTTAGGCTTTTGCTTACCGATTCTTGTCCGATAAGTTCGTCGAAATTTCGGGGGCGATATCTAAGTGCTAGTGCTTGCAACACAAATTTTCCTTAATTTTAAATTTCTAGATTGTAGCCGTTTTTGCATAAATTTTTAATATAGTGAAATTTTTGGATATAATCGCGAAAATTCAAAAAACAAGGGAAATAAATGAAAAAAGTATTGCTTGTATCGATGATATTTTTAGCGGGATTTTTACTAAGCGGCTGTGAGAGAAACGACTACCAACATCCGCTTCACAGATCAACTAAAAACAAGTAAATTTTAGCGGCAAGGAGGTCTAAAACCCGCCTTGCCAAAGGCTAAATTTAGCCTACAGATCTCCAAAGAGAGCTTTGAGATCTTTCATGCTCTCTTCTTTATCTTCGGTTGCTTTCACGCTGCCAAGCTCGACAAGCTCGATTTCAAATCCGCTCAGCATGCTTGCTAAACGTATGTTTATACCACTTTTGCCTATGGCTTTGCTCTTTTGCTCGCTAGCTATGGTTACGACGGCTTTTTTCTCATCAACGATCTTAACGGCACTTATTATAGCAGGCGCCATCGCTCGAGTTATAAGGATAGTCGGCTCACTTGAAAACTCTATCGCGTCTATGTTTTCTCCGTTTAGCTCTTTTGTCACGGCATTTATGCGCACGCCTTTAGTGCCGACCGTTGCGCCCACAGGATCTACGTTTGGAGTGGTTGAGATAAGCGCTACTTTGGCTCTCTCACCGGGAATTCTGGCGCTTGCGGCAATCAATACAAGTCCATCTTTGATCTCTGGGACTTCGGCTTTTAAAAGAGCTTCTAAAAATTTTGGAGATGTCCTGCTAAGCTCAACTCTAATGCCTTGAGATTTATCTATATACACGCTTTTAATAACCGCTTTTACGACGTTTCCGACTCTAAATTTCTCGCCTTTGATACGGTTTTTACGCGGCATAACGGCACGAATTTCATCTATCTCTATGAATGTATTTTCTTCACTATCTACGCGAGTAACGGTTCCAAATACCATTTGCCCTATCATATCTTGATATTTTTGGAAAATTTTCTCTTCCATTAGGCGCTGTATGTGGTATTCAAGCTCTTTATGAAGCGTTTGAGCGGCAGTTCTGCCTAGATTATCCGTGCTTAGCTCATAAGTAAGCTCATCTCCTACTTCAACCCCGCTATCTATCTTTTTAGCCTCATCCAAGCTTAAAAAATGCTCGTTATCCTCTTGCAAACGCTCATCGTCATTAGCCACTATCGTGATTTTTTGATACAAACGAAGCGAGCGACTTGCGCCGTCTATAACGACATCGTATTCGTAATTTTCACCATAAACACGCTTTGCCGTATTTACAAGAGCCCTTATAACGCGCTCTTTTACGTCCTCTATCTCTAAACCTTTTTCATTTGCTATTGACTCTATGATATCTGCTATCTTTTCCACTATATCTCCAAATAATAAATTTCATGGGATTTTATCTGCGTAGATTCGTATTATATAAAATATATACTTTTAATAAGTTTAATAGCCATTTTATGATATTTTTGATATATTAATAGATTACGAAACAGAACTTTAAGGATAAAAGATGGAGCTAAAACTAGCCAGAAACGAGATTGACGCGAAACCAAAGACAATTTCGCTCGATAAGATCGAAGCCGCAGTTTCCAAAGATGGACAGAAAATTTTTTATTTCGATAAAGACAATAGCCACAAGCAGCTAATCGCCCTAATAGAGCATTTTGAAGAAAAAGGGCTAAGCGTATATCATAGAACTGTCAAATACGGACTTGACGAGAACGACTATATGTACGAGGTTCATATTCTTTGAGTAACGCAACGCAAAAAAAGCTCTTCATACAGACATTAGGCTGTGCTATGAATGTGCGCGATAGCGAGCATATCATCGCAGAGCTTAAGCAAAAAGAGGACTATGAGCTAACAGATAAGATGGAGGATGCCGATCTTATCCTTATCAACACTTGCTCGGTTCGCGAAAAGCCAGTTCATAAACTATTTAGCGAGGTAGGTAGCTTTGAAAAAGTTAAAAAAAGCGGAGCTAAAATCGGAGTGTGCGGTTGCACGGCAAGTCATCTTGGGAGTGAAATTTTTAAACGCGCCCCTTATGTGGATTTTGTTTTGGGCGCAAGAAACGTAAGCAAAATTTCACAGGCCGTAAATACTCCGAAATTTATAAGCACGGACATAAATCACGACGAGAGCGAATACGCCTTTGGAGAATTTAGAAGCTCACCATATAAATCACACATCAACATCTCCATAGGCTGCGATAAGAAATGCACTTATTGTATAGTGCCGCATACCAGGGGCGACGAGATCTCGATACCTGCAAATTTAATCTTAAACGAAGTTAAAAAGGCTGCAGACGCCGGCGCTAAAGAGATATTTTTACTAGGACAAAACGTAAATAACTACGGAAAGCGCTTTTCAGCCTCTCATGAGAAAATGGATTTTAGCGATCTGTTGGTTAAGATAAGCGAAGTAAACGGAGTTGAGAGAATTCGATTTACCAGCCCTCACCCGCTTCATATGGATGATAAATTTTTAGAAGTTTTTGTAAATAATCCCAAAATTTGCAAATCCATGCACATGCCGCTTCAAAGCGGCAATACAAAAGTTCTTCGCGAGATGAAGCGAGGATATACCAAAGAGTGGTTTTTAGACCGCGCACTTAAACTTCGCTCGATGTGTCCTGATGTAAGCATAAGCACCGATATCATCGTGGCTTTCCCCGGTGAAACTGACGCTGAATTTGAAGATACGATGGATGTGCTTGAGCGTGTTAGATTTGAGCAAATTTTTAGCTTTAAGTACTCCCCTCGCCCTCTTACAAAAGCGGCGGAATTTACAAATCAAATTCCAGATAACATCGCTTCGGCTCGTTTAACAAGACTTCAAAGCAGGCACAATGAAATTTTAGACGCGATAACAGCCTCTCAAAAAGATAAAATTTTAGAGGTTTATTTTGAAGAGCTAAGGGCAAATGGCGCAGTTGCCGGAAGAAGCTTTAATAATTTCTTGGTTCAAGTAGAGGGCAGCGAAGAACTACTTGGCAAAACACTAAAAGTAAAAATCACAAATCCAAAAAGAATGGTTCTTTATGGCGAGTTGGTGGGCTAAATTTAAAAGAGCGTTCTTTATAAATTTCACCACTTACGCCATATATTTTCTTATTTGGCTCATATTTTTAACCTGCAAAAAGACCTACTCCAAGACAAATTTACAAAATTCTCCATGCGTCGTGCTCTTTTGGCATGGGCGCATAGCCATGATGAGCTTTGCCTACTTGCACTGGTGGAGTAAATTTAAAAGGCACGGCAAAGTAATTATCAGCGATCATAAAGATGGCGAGATAATAGCAAGAGTGATTAAATTTTTTGGCATAGGAACTATCAGAGGAAGCAGCTCAAAAGGCGGCGCAAAAGCTCTTATAAACGCCTTTAAAGAGATAAAAGCTGGCAACGACGTGATAATCACTCCCGACGGACCAAGAGGCCCACGCCATAGCGTAGCGGACGGAGCCGTGATAATAGCTCAAAAGCAAAACGTAAATATCCAAATTCTAAACTACGAAGCAAGTAAATTTTGGCAGTTTAAAAGCTGGGATAAGATGATCCTGCCAAAGCCGTTTTCAACCATAAATTTTACCCTCTCAGAGTCTTTTAGCGTTGCTAATTTAAGCCTTGAAGACGCTAAAAATTTGATAAAAAAGAAGATGGGTGCTAGCGATGAATAATAAATTTTTCATAGTCCTTTTAGCTACTGCTATCATCGTTGGATCTTGGGTGTTTTTTGCGACAAACAGCTCATACCAAGAGGCTTTGCAGTCTAAATTTTATTATGAAATCGGAAACTACAAAAAAGCGCATGAACTAGCTCAAAAAGCCTACGAAAAAGACATCTACAACAAGATGGCAAACACGGTGATGAAGCAGAGCCAAATCGCTCTAAAATACACAAGATACATAGAAGAAGCAAATGAATATCTGGAGCAAATTTTAAAGATAAGCAAGTCTAGCGAGGTTAGCAAGGTAGATACTAACCGCATACGCATAATGTGCGAGATCGTTATCGAAGGATACGACAAATTAAAGCCTTCAACGCTAACGCCAAAAGATATCCAAGATGAAGCAAAAGATATGCGAGATAAATTTGTAAAGCTTAAAGAGGAGCTGTTTAAGGAGGAAATATGAGATATTTAGTTTTAGTTGCTTTTTGCATGAGTATGCTTATTAGCGGAGATAAGATTGATTGCTCCAAGAAATACTACTGCTCGCACTTTAAAGATTGTGATGAAGCGATGAAGTATTTAAAAAAATGCAAAAGCGAAAAGAATGGTGGCAACCAAAGGACGGACGGGGATAATGACGGTGTGCCTTGCGAGAGTCAACATTGTAGCCACATCATATTAAGATAACCTCGATTAATTGCAATTAATGCCAATTTTAGGTAAGATAAAGCACTATAAATTTTAGGAGAATTATGTCGTTTTCTATTCGCCGTTTTTTTAGTATCTTATATCTTAGCGTAGTTATAGAGGCTAAGCAGTGTCTATTTTACGGTAAAGTTATGAGAGGCGGCAAAGTGATAAAAACCGTTGAAGCCAAATTTGATAACGACAATGAAAACAACATAAACGATAAGATAATCAATTACCTAAAAAGACAGCAAAAAGAGTACAAATGGCTTTATTTGGCGCTATTTTTTGACTCTTTAAGACAAGGCGCGCTTCCTTGCAGAAGTGATGATGATTTTAAAAAATTTGGCATAGATCTTAAGAGTATTGGCTATACAAAAGTAGATAAAAACTGGTATGTATACGCTGATCTTATCGATATTGCCGAGGCTAAAGCCAAATTTAAAAATATCGGAGTCGATCTTATCTTTTCGCCGATAGCTTTGCTTCATAAGATGATCCTTCAAAAAGGCTTAAGCGAAAAAAACACTCTTTATATCTACAATCACAAAGACTCGTTTGCGCTTTGTATAGCTTCTCACTCAGAGCTTAAATTCGGAGCTTTTGCCAAGACAACCGACACTGTAGCCTCTATCGGTGAAGAGGCTGGAGAATTTGATAAAGAAAGCATTGATGATATCGATGATTTTATAGCCGAGGTTGATAGTAGTTTTGAGAGTTTAGACAGTCTTGATAGCCTTGATGACCTTGTTAAAACACAAGGAAACGAAGAAGATTTTGCCGATTTGGATTATGATATCAATATGCCAAATTCAAGCGACGTAACCGCATCCGTATCTATATTTGGCAGAGATATGAGTATGTATCAATACATAACTTCGGCTCTAAGGGAATTTTACTCAAATCCGCTTTATGAGAGTGATTTTATCGAGCAAATTATCATATTTGATAACGCCAAAACAAGCGCAACATTCCTACACTTCCTGGAAACGGAGTTGCTCGTTGAAACTTCGATATATCCGATAAATACGCTTAAGCTAATGACCGAACTTATGATAGACGAGGCGGGAATATGATGTATAGCTATAGCCTGATTAAACCTCTTAAAAAGCCTATTTTTAGCCTATTTAGTAAAATTTGGATCTCTCTTATCGGTATTGTGTTTTTGCTTTTGGTATCGCTAAATTTATTTCTTGTTTTTAAAAACCATATGCTTGAACAAAGTATCCTTTCAGCTAAGCAAACTTACGAGCAAATTTCAAGCGATATCGCTCAAAACGATGCGGTTACTGCAAAACTGCAAGAGCAACGCGACTTGGCAAATGAAATTTTTGCCTCAAATACCATACTAAAACAAAGCCTAAACAACCTTTTTGACCTGGTTCCTGATAGTATTACTCTTAATGAAGTTGTAATGGACAAAAACTCGCTTATCATAAAAGGCGTTACACCAAACAAAGATACTTACAACATGCTTTTACTAGCACCGCTCAAATCGATATTTAGAACGTCAAACACGACATTTTATCAGCTTAAAAACGGCTGGCTAAATTTCATAAGCACAAACAAAATCGACAACTCGGAAGGTTACAATGAGTAAAGATACAAGCCTAGAAGAGATCGATATAGCAAAGCTTTTAATCTATATACTGGTATTTGTGATAGTTTGCCTGGTGATGATCTTTGCTTTTATCGTGCCAAACATCAAAGAGTATCGCGAGATAAATTTACAAAATCGCTCTCAAACTGCAAGCGTAACTAAAATCAATCAAATTTATAATACTAAAAACGCAAATTTAAATGATATGAAAGAGAAACAAAGGCTTGTATTTAAGGCTTTTGAAACCAAATTCGACAAGGCAAATTTCAGCGCTTTTGCAAGTAAATTTTTCAGCGAAGTAAGACTTGCCGAAGTTCCGCCAAAAGACACTAATGAGAAGTTTTTAAGATACGAGCTAGAAGTTACGACTTCGCTTCAAACTCCGAGTAAATTTTATGATTTTATAGACGCGCTTGCCAAATACGACAATATAATAAAAGTAGATTTTCCTATAAATATGCGCGGACAAGAGGATAAAATCCACACGACTTTTAACATCAAAGTTTACGGACAACGCTAAATTTAAGCTTTCAGCAGGCTAAAATATCTTTTAATTTATTTAGGTCAAAATCTCTACTAAAAAGATAAGGTCTAACTGCTTTAGGCACTCTTAGTACTCTGCAAGCCTCTTTAAATTTCTTATCCATAACGGCTTTTATAAATGGCGATATAAAGATAAAATTTTGTGTGCACCCTACTGATATTTTGCCGCTTACAACTAAATCAGCTCCAAATTTTAGGCATCTGGAGCACTCTTTTCTTTGAGCTTCACTCATCACTACGCCTAAAATTTTACACACCCTATCAATCCCTCGAATTACGTTTATATCGTTTTTAACTAGATAAAAATTCTCAAAAACATATAAAATTTCAGGCTCTAAAATTTCTTTATCTTTTTGTAAAAACTCAAAGCTTTTTGCTACTCCGCGGGCAAAATTATGCAAAAACGGCTCGCTAAATTTAGCTCTAAATTTATTCCGAGTAAAGTCGCTTTGCAAATTTGTCTCATCGACAAAATACCTAAGCTTGCGCTCTTGCAAAAACCCTAAAAGCTGTTTTTTGCTTACGGCTAAAAGCGGTCTAATGAGATTAAAATTCGCTCTTTTTTCAAACGAACTCATGCCAAGAAGCTCGTTTAATCCTGCTCCCTTGCTAAGTTGCATCAAAAACCACTCGAATTTATCATCAAGCTGATGAGCTAAAATCAAATTCGTATATCCAAATTCCTTACAAATTCGCTCAAAAAACTCATATCTAGCCTCTCTTGCCCTGCACTCAAAATTTGCGCACTCAAGCTTAACGCTAAGCTCAAAAATTTGCTTTGCAAATTTTACAGCCAACTCTTTAGCGCTTGCTATCTCTTGCTTGCTTTGAGCGCGAACGTTATAATCAACAATCGCGATATCAAATTTAACCCCCGCATCCTCAAGCAGGTAAAAAAGAGCCGTGCTATCAACTCCGTGCGAAAAAGCAAGTAAATTCTTACCGCTTTTTAGAGTTTCAAGCTCGGCAAGGCTGATATCAGGCATGCTTTATGACACGGGCAAGTAGAGTTTTATCCACGACTTCGCTTACTTCGCACTCATAAAGACCGCCCGTTTCAAGCTCTTGTATGTCGCTTTCGTTTATAAGAATTTCACCGTCTATGTCTTTATCCCAAATGAGCTTTTTAGCGCCATAAAACATCTCGCCCTCGCTGCTTATGCCGTCTATTGAGACTAAAATTCGCTTGCCTTGCTCATTTGCAAAACTCTCTTTTATCGCGCTATTTATGATCTTTTCTATCTTTGATAGGCGAGTTTGTATTGTTTTTGCAGGGATTTGCTCCATCTCATAAGCCAAAGTATCCTCTTCGCAAGAATAGGCAAAAGCTGAAATTCTATCGAATTTAAATTCGCTTAAAAATTCGCAAAGCTCTTTAAAATCAGCCTCGCTTTCGCCCGGATGTCCTACGATGATGCCTGTTCTTAAAAACGAATTTTCAGCTTGCCTCATCATGGTTAAAAGCTCTTTTATACGCTTTGCGCCGCTTCCTCTTCTCATAACCTTTAACATCTTATCGCTGATATGTTGAATAGGCATGTCAAAGTAGTTATGAAATACCGGCGAAGCGATAATACGGCGTATAAGCGCGTCTGAAGTGGTACTTGGATAAAGATATAAAATTCTAGCCGATTTCACTCCGTCTATCTTCTCAATAGCATCTATAAGACTAATAAGCCCGTCGCTAACGGCTTGATCTCTCATATAAGAGCTTGAATCCTGACTTAAAAAGCTAAAATCATAATACCCCTTTGCAACCAGCTTTTTTACCTCATCTACGATATTTTCAAGAGCGCGCGACTTTAGCTTACCTTTAAAGGTAGGTATAGCGCAAAAGCTGCATTTTTGATTACAGCCTTCTGAAATTTTGATGTACGCGTGGTAGTTTGAGCCTGTTATAACGCGTTCTTCGTTAGCTTGCAAGTAAGTAGAGGGGCTAAATAAATTTTGCTTTTTAAGTATGATCTCATCGATCTTGTCATAGTCCCCAACTCCCGTAAAAAGATCCACCTCCGGAAGCTCTTTCATAAGCTCCTCGCGGTATCTTTGCATCAAACATCCCGTAACTACGAGCAAAGAGTCCTTTTTGCGCGCTTCATGCATCCTAAGTATGGCGTTTATACTCTCTTCTTTGGCAGAATCGATAAATCCGCAAGTATTTACTATGATAACATCCGCATGTCCGATATCATCGGTTATAGCATAGCTTTTAAGTCTGCCTAGCATTATTTCGCTATCTACTAAATTTTTATTACAGCCAAGCGAGATAAGGTGAAGCTGTTTTTGATTTTTTGTATTTAAATTTTGCATTTTATACCCATAAATTATCGATTAAACGAGTTTTGCCTACATAAGCTGCGATTAAAATTATGCTATTTTTTAGCTCAACTCTTGGAATTTCATGAAAGCTTCTATCAACGATCGCTACATAATCCACCTTAAGAGGTCTTAGAATTTCAAGCATCTGCTCTTTTATCTCTTTAGCGCCAAAATGTTTCATTTTAATCAAATTTGAAGCGTGCATAAGAGATGATGAAAGCTTAAGGGCGGCTTCTTTTTCATCTTCGTTCAAATAAGCATTGCGCGAAGAAAGCGCAAGTCCTTTATTGTCTCTTACGATTTCGCAAGGAACTATCTCTAAATTCATAAAATTAGTAGCGACCATGTTTTGCACTATTGCAAGCTGCTGAGCGTCCTTTTTGCCAAAGTAAGCTCTTTTTGCGCAAGTTATATTAAATAGCTTATTTAGCACTCTTAAAACTCCGTCAAAGTGCCCCGGTCTTGTAGCTCCTTCTAAAATAGAAGCTAAATTTTCAGGTGCGCTGATAAGAGGTTCATTTTTAAAATAAAGTTGATTTGCCGTAGGAATAAACATCACATCAACCCCGCACTGCTTGCAAATTTCAATATCTCTAGCCTCGTTTCTAGGATACGCATCCAAATCCTCGCCCGGTAAAAACTGAGTCGGATTTACAAACGTAGAAACGATAGAAATTTCATTTTCGCTTATACATCTTTTAATAAGGCTTATATGCCCGTCATGCAACGCCCCCATGGTAGGCACGAAACCGATTTCAGGATTTACTAAATTTATAAATTCTCTTAATTCATTAACGGTTCTAAATATTTGCATCTTATATTTCTACCTTAATCTTAAAATTCGCCAATTATATCAAAATTTTATCTTTTAAAAATTAAGCTTTAATCAAATATGTTATAATCACGCAAAAAACATAAATTTGGAGATAAATTTGGACAACTACGAATACACCGAACTTCTTAAAAAACTTGAAACCAAAACCAACAATATCGCCCTTATAATCAAACCAAACGAGATAGAAAAACGCCTTGAAGCCATAAGCGAACTTGAAAACGATCCAAGCTTTTGGCAAGATATCACGCGCGCAGGACAAATAGGCAAAGAAAAAACTAAAATAACAAATATACTCGCAAAATTTAAAGAGGCTAAAAACGCACTTACCGACACAAGAGATCTTTACGATCTTGCAAATCTAGAAAATGACGAAGAGACGCTCAATTCGCTCTACGAAGACGCAGACGCACTTGAAGAAAAGATAGTAAATTTAGAAATTTCAATGCTACTTAGCGGCGAAGATGATAACAAAAACGCTATCGTTACCATTCATCCGGGTGCAGGAGGCACTGAGAGTAACGACTGGGCGAGCATGCTATATCGTATGTATCTGCGCTTTTGCGAAAGAGAGGGCTTTAAGGTAGAAACGCTTGATTTTCAAGAGGGCGACGAAGCGGGTCTTAAAGACGTAAGCTTCATAGTAAAAGGCGAAAACGCCTACGGCTACTTAAAGGCGGAAAACGGAATTCACCGACTTGTGCGAACAAGTCCATTTGATAGCGCAGGACGCAGGCATACGAGCTTTACAAGCGTGATGGTAAGCCCTGAGATTGATGATGATATAGAGATACAAATCGATGAAAAAGATATCAAAATAGACACTTATAGAGCAAGCGGTGCCGGCGGTCAGCACGTAAATAAAACCGAAAGCGCGATTAGAATCACGCACTATCCGACAGGTATAGTCGTGCAGTGTCAAAACGATAGAAGCCAGCATAAAAACAAAGCAACCGCTATGAAAATGCTAAAATCTCGCCTTTATGAGCTTGAGCTTATGAAGCAGCAAGAAGCGAGCGCAAGTGTCGAAAAAAGCGAAATCGGCTGGGGTCATCAGATACGCTCTTACGTGCTTTTCCCGTATCAGCAAGTAAAGGACAACCGCTCAAATTTAGCCTACTCTCAGACCGACGCAATCCTTGACGGCGACATAAAAAAGATCATCGAAGGCGTCTTAATAAGTCAAAAAAGCATAATGTAATAAATTTAAGAAAGGACAAAAATGGAGTTAGAAGCACTTCTTAACCAACTAAACTACGGCGTAAACGATACTACGCTAAATCAACTAAAAAGAGTTCTAAACAACTCAAGCGGAGTAAGCACGGAAGAGATAATTACTCTAAACGATCATTTAAAACCGCATCGTTGCTTTGTCGCTTTAAGCGGAAGCGAGGATTATTTTAAGATTAAAAATGTCGCAACTTCCGAAGAGATAAAGCAAGAAGTCGAAGAGATAATCCAAAAATGGGCGAGCAAGCACAAATTCTCCCTTAAAAAAGTAAATGATACAACGCATTATATATTAGGAAGAGTCGAGTGAATCTAACTGCGAATTTAATTTGCATAAAATATGAAATTTTAATAATTTGCACAGATAAATTTTAATAAACAAAGGATAATCAAATGAAAAAATTGCTAATGTTTTTAGCTGCTTTATTTCTTGCAGGATGCGCTTCGTCATCTACACCTAGTGCTCCAAGTATAAAAAACACATCAGTCGATACGGACTTTAACACCAGAGCACTTGCTATACTAAAACCAAAATGCGATAGCGGAAATTTCTCGGCATGCAACGACTTGGCGCTGAGCTATCAAAATTTACAAGATCATAAAACCGCATTTAACATCTATGAAAGAACTTGCAAAAGCGGATATCAAAAAGCTTGCACAAATTTAGCCAATATGTATATGTACGGCGATCAAATCGGACTAAAAAAAGACACTCAAAAGGCGCTTGAAATTTATAAAAATTCATGCGTAAATCAAGGAGCTGATTCATGCTACTACTTGGGCGAATATTACCGTTCAAATGACGGCAAAGAATCAGACTTCGCAATGGCTTTTGACGCATACTCAAGAGGTTGCACGCTTGGAGATATGCCTGCTTGCACCAATATGGGAATTTTATACGAGCTTGGTCTTGGAACACAAAAAGATGAGTATAAAGCTCTTCAAATTTATAAATCATCCTGCTTTAGCGGCGAGGTTTCAGGGTGTGATAATATGAAGAGAATTCAAGGAAGATAAAAATAAAAGAGGGTTACTATACCCTCTTTTACTCCTCAAAATTTTAATTTAAAATTTTATTTAATTATTTTTAAATATACTTTATATAAACTACTACTTAAAATTAATCATTTTAAAAATATAAAAAATAATATAAACTAGAATTCAATATTTTTAGTTTATGCTAAAAATGATATTTATTTTAAACAAATCGCCTATATTACGATATATAATTGACAATAAATATCGTAATTGATATAATGCTTTTCTATTTTTTTCAAATAAGGTGTTAAATGGAATTTTTAAAAGCAAATGTGGATTACATCATCATAGCTATTTTAGGTTTTATGAGCTTTTTAGTTGTTTGGTTTACCATCGAACGTATAATATTTTACGCCAATGTCAAGCTTGAGAACTATAAAAAGGTTGAAGAATTTGAAGAAGCTCTTACAAAAAATCTCACAACGCTTTACATAGTCTATTCAAACGCTCCATATATAGGTCTTTTAGGCACGGTTGCAGGTATTATGATCACGTTTTACGATATGGGTATGAGCGGAGGAATTGATACCAAAAGCATCATGGTCGGACTATCTTTAGCCCTTAAGGCTACGGCTCTTGGGCTTATAGTAGCTATCCCTACGCTTATGCTTTATAACGGCTTTATGAGAAAGGTAGAAGTTTTAATCAATCGCTATAAGGCAAAATATGAGAATGCCTAAGAAAGAGGGGTTGAACGTAATTCCTCTGATAGATATCATGCTTGTGCTATTAGCCATAGTGCTAAGCGTTTCTACATTCATCGCGCAAGGAAACATACCTATTGATTTACCTAGTAGCGAAAGTGCGAAGACGGAGCAAGAGGATAATAAAATAGCCGTTATCATCAACAAAGACAATGAATTTTTCGTTGATGATGAAAAGATCGCCGAGGATAATTTAAAAGAGAGATTGAGCGACATCGACACAAAGACTTTGATTGAGTTAAAAAGCGACAAGAACAGCAAATTTGAGATGTTTGTAAAGGTTATTGATATCTTAAAAGAGAAAAATCATGAAAATTTCGCCATCACAACTCTCACTGAATAAAAAATCAACTCTGAGCGGACTTGCAGGATCTGCGCTATTTCACGCGATTTTAATAGTCGCCTTCATAAATCTTCCCACGCAAATCAAACCCAGTATGGAAGAAAGCATAAAAATAAGCCTAAAATCATTCAAGCCTCCGGCAGCACCTCTTCCTCCTGCACCGGAACCAGCACCCATACAAAGCCTACCCGAGCCCATAGTAGTTCCTCCGCCACCAGAGCCTGTAATAATCCCTGAACCAGTTGTCGTACCACAGCCTGTAGTGGTGCCTGAGCCCGTTAAAAAAGTAGAGCCAAAACCAGTTGAAAAACCAAAACCTAAGCCAAAGCCCAAAAAAGTAGCAAAAAAAGTTGAAAAACCGGTTGAGCCCATACCTGCAGAGCCTGTAGCTACGACTGCAGTAGAGCCTGCCACACCTAAAGAAGTAGCGCAACCCTCAACTCCGGCACCCGTAGCTGCCGCCACAACCCAAAAAGCAAGCCCCGTCACCACTCAAACCGTAGGCGAATTTAGCTTTGCAACATCTGCGGGCGATGAGAGATTTGCCAAGATGCAAAGCGCTATCAAAAAACACCAAAAATACCCTAAAAGAGCTACTAAGATGAGACATCAAGGAGTCGTGGAAGTAAGTTTTTTCTTCAAAACAAACGGCACGGTAAGCGATGTAAAAGTGATCAAAAGCTCAGGATTTGATAGTCTTGACGAAGCGGCAATAGAGGCGATTAAAAAGGCTTCAAAAGAATTTCCGATACTTGAAAAAGACTACCTTATCAAAATCCCAATGGCATATAAGCTTATATAAATTTATCTGCCTTAAATAACAAAAATGCCATAATAAAGCCATTAAATTCAAAGGCTTTATTATGTATATATTTGGCTTTGGCTCGCTAATAAATTTAAAAAGCGCACAAAAAAGTTTTACGAGAATACTAACGCAAGATAATCTAATCCCTATTAAAATAAAAGGCTATAGGCGTGTTTGGAACGCGGTTTCGCATATAAATTTTGATAAAGAGCAGGTAAAAGGTGTGTTTTTAAATATCAAAGAGGATGCAAATAGCGAAATTTGGGGAGTGGCTATAGAGGTTAAAAATGACGAGTTTGAAGAGCTAAAGCTAAGAGAGAAGAACTATAGTCAAATTTGCATAAATAAAGAGCAAATTTTAGATGAAAATTTTAATGCAGAGCTAACGGCATTTATAACGACAAACGAGGAATTTATAGCCCACAAAGGCGATAAAAATAGCTTTATACCGATAAAATATATAAACATAATAAAAGATGCGATAGATAATTACGGCGATGAATTTAAGCAAAATTTCGCCGAAATTTTAAAAGATTTTCCGTTTGAACTAAAAGACGGAGAATACACCTTTGCCGATAGCTTGCAAAACAAAGCGGCAAAAGGTAACTGATATGCAAAATATCAAAATTCATACTCTAAATTTGCAAAGTTCTAAAAGAAAAAGCGTAGATGAAAGCTCAGTATTTAAAGATGAAAGCGGGCTTTACATAACATTTTGCAAGGACGACAGTCTTGATAAATTTATCCTGGATATAGCGTCTTTAAACAGAAAGAAAAAGCTATTTTCAGCACTTGTTATAAAAAGAATCATCTCTAAATTTATCTCTATCGCGGCGGTATTTTTCATACTTTTATCACTTTTAGCGGTTAGTATTTATGAAGATTTCTTTAAAAAACTCATATTTGAAACGCCTTTAAAATTTAGCAACACAGAGATGATATCTCTTATCTTTGTAATTATTTTATTTCTTGGATTGCTCCTACTTCCTCAAGCCTTTGACACCGAAGGAAACAGCATCAAAAACATCATAAACTCATGGTTAAATACAGATTCAAGAAGAGCCAAAAAGCTAAAGCTCACGATTTTAAATTTTAGCCCCGAAACGCAAATTCATCTTTACAACTTTGATTTAAAAAGAAGCGACGAGTGGCTTTGGAAAGTATTTGCAAAAGAGATTTTAAAGCGTTTTGAAAATGTAAATTTTTATATTAGAAGTGACAAAGTAGCCGATATCAAGAGAATTTTAACAGAGCTTGGCGTAAAAGAGATTCAAATTCATGAAAACGAGGCAAATTTTGACTATAAAGACAAATTTGATTTTAGATTTATGTTCTCCCATAGAGAAAGTAAATTTTATGATTTGATGAGGCTTTGTTCGACATTTATAACCAAAAAAACTAGCCAAAAGACCTATATCTCGCTTGAGCTTTTTGAATACTGTGGGAAGAATTTCTTTGAAGACAAACAAGCAGAAAATAGTTCAAAACTAATATTTGGATTTCAAAATTTCATAACAAGAAGCTTTAAGGATTTTGGATTTTTAGCGCAGCAAAGATCTCTTCAGATATTTTTCACTCCTTGTGTAAGATATGATGACCTAGAAACGGAAGAGCGTGAACTAGCACAATACCTAAGAAACCACATAGAGCACTGCACCGATATTTTTGACAATCCGCTATCTCTTTTGATACTTTATCATTACACCAAAGATCTTGTGCTTGATCATAAAAGAAGTGTAAAAATTTTAGAAAAATTTATAAAAAAAGTAAAAGAAAAGCAGCATTACGAGCTTATAAACAGCTACTGGTTTGAGATAGCTGGCAAGATGTTTGACACAAACGACATAGAAAGCTTTGAGAGCTCAAACGGCTCGATCTACAGAAAGCTTAGTTTAAGTGCGCTTGATGATTTGGTATTTTTATTTAAACGAAACGGGCAATTTAGCGAGGCTATCTTGCTCAATAGATACCTTTACGAGATCAATCCAAATAGATATGCTCTAAACATCAGCTCGCTTTATGAGCGAGCAGGAAAGCTGAAAGAGGCATACGAAAATTTCCCAAAAGAGCTAAATTTGGGAAAGAAACCGTCTGATATAGAGGTAAGATACTACCAAAGAAAAGCGGCTTGGATAATAATCTCACAAAGAGACGAAGCGCTAAAAGATGAGGCTAAAGATATCTTAGACAAGCTCGAAAAAATGCTGTTTTCGCATAGTGAAGATAACGAGCCTCTTTGGCTATGGCACTTTTATAACATCAAAGCGAATTTATACGAATGGGAAAATAACTTCGATGAGGCTATCAAATTTTATAAAAAATGCTTATTTGTCCCGGCTTTAGGTGCATTTGAATACGGAGCAAGCTTTGTAAATATGGCTATCTCTTATAGACTCAAGTTTATATCACAAAATTTTAGCGATATAACAAGCATTGATACCGCTATAAAATTTGGCAAAATCGGGCTAAGCTTGAAACAATCAGTAGGCGATAGGGACGAGCTTGCCATATCTTTGCACAATCTTGCGCTAAATATGCTTTATAAAATTCTAATTGATCCCAATGAGGATTTATATCAAGAAACGCTAAATTTGGCAACTAAAGCGCTTGAGATTTTAGATGAAACAAATTCTGTTAAAAGACTTGGGATAGTACTAGTTGAAAATTTCATTGCTTCATCTCTTTTAGCTCTTGATACTTCGCGTATCAAAGCAAGACTGCAAGAGAGCTGCGAACACATAAGCTCTGACGAACTTGCTCAAATCAAGAGAATATATTTTGAATTTAGAAAAAACAACGCTATAGAAAAACTTGAATTTTTAGAAAGTTAGTTTATCGAAATTTGTGAGATGGCAAGAAATTTACTAGGCGAAATTCTTTGATAGTGATTTATTGTGGCTGTTTTGAGAATTCAAACATTAAAATAAGGAGTAGCTAAAATTTGCTTTAGCTACCCGCGCTGTTGTTTTTTGTGACAATTTCCCTTGTTGCCGCATCCGCAGTCTTTTTGCTTAAATTCTTTTACGTAAACAAAATATCCCGCCGCAAGTGCGATAACTATCAGAAAACCCGCTTCTAATCCGCTCATTTTATATCCTTGTAAATTTGAGCAAGAGGCTTTACTCTCGCTCAAATTTTAATTATTTCATATCTTTTGCTTGAACCCAGATAACTGCGTCTTGACTTAACTCTTTGCCCTTATACTCTTTGTCAGGACCTACGCCAAGAGCCGCAAATCCCCACCAGCCTGCTTTTGGTATACCGAACGTAAATTCGCCTCTTTCGTTAGCTTTGATAGTAAGCGTTACAAAGCTATCTTGTGGAGCTTCGAATTTGCCTTTTGGGTTTGTCATGTTTTTCTTCATATCAATAGCGTGGTTCATATACTCAACTTCGATTTCTGCAAACGGAACCGGTTTGCCTTCTGATTTAACGATACCCGTAAATGTGCTTCCCGCCCAAATTGAGTAAGGTTTAGTTAAAGGCACGATCTCGGTTTTTAGTCCTAGCTCTGCATCCCAATCAGTCGGAGCGCCGCCTACGTTTACGATCATTTTTGTAATTTGTTGAATATATGCTTCCTCGTTTGCTTCATAGTAAGGCGCAGGAGTTAGCGCAAACACATGATCGCCAAGACCTCTTGCTTTATATTCAGAGTCATATCCCATGCCCGCGTTGTGGCTACCTTTAAATTTCATCTCTTTTAAAGTAGCTAGCATATCTGTCTTTTTCTCTTTATGAACTACGAAAAAATCAACCACTTTTTCTCTGCTTTTATCCTCTTGAAGACCCATATCCATAGTGTGCTCATCAGCAAACGGGTGAGTGAAAACTAGTTTTAGAGGTATAGTGCCACCTTTGTTTAGTGCAGATTCCGGAGTGTAAAGCATTTGAAAATGAGCAAATGCAGAAGTAGCTAAAGCGCCCGCTACCGCAGCTGAAACGATAACTTTTTTAAACATATCTATCCTTTTTGTGAAATTGAAATTATTGTGCTATATCTTTTGATTTTACGATTACTTCGTGACCTTCTCCGGCAAAGAATTTAGCCTCGTATTCGCCCTCAGGCTTTTTAAACGTGAAGCTGCTATCTTTATCGAATTTGCCCTCTATGATGACTTTGCCGTTTTGAATAACGGTAAATTGTACGCCACTTGCGCTTGATCCGTCGCTAAAGCCGCCTTCGCAAGTAACGGTATCATCTCCGTTGTCAAAGCAACTCATAAGAGCAGTATGAGCAAAAGCAGATGAGCTCATAAGAGCAACTACAAATGATGAAAATAGTAATTTTTTCATTTCTTCTCCTTTGGTTATTAAATTTATCATTTTTTAATTCCTCCGCTCCAGTTTATACGTTTTTCAGGAACAAACCAAAGCACCAAAACCGCCAAGAGCATTATAAAATAATATATACTCATAGCCGCAAGTCCGCTTAGTCCAAACGCTTGCGAAATACTAAAAAATAGCGATGAAACAACAAGTGCAAGCGCAAACGGGAAGAATATCCCAAAACACATCCAAAAGTAGCTGTTCGTCTGCATCTTAACAACGATCATCGTAGCGATACAAGGCGGAGTAAGCAACATAAAGATAATGATAGAAGCCGCGTGCAAAGGCGTATAGCCACTATTTTTAGCCATCTTCTCTTCAGGTCTTAACTCTTTATCGCTACTTAGCGGAACAATCACTTCAGGCTGAGTCACAGAAGCATCATCCTTGCCTGTCTCATAGATGCTTCCAAGAGTCGCTACGGCTGATTCTCTAGCGGCGAAAGAGCTTAAAAACGCTACGTTTATCTTCCAGTCAAATCCCGCAAACTGCGATATAGGCTCAAGCGCACGTCCCGCCATACCAAGGAGAGAATTTTCTATCTTATCGTTTTTTTGATCTCGTAAAATTTTATTTCTAGCCGTTGAAAGCTTTCTAAGAGCGGTATTTATAGATTTTGCTTCTTTATCATCCTTTGGAACTCGCAAGAATTTATAAAATTCAGCATTTTTAGCCTCATATTTTTCATCGACATCCTTGCTTCCACCCATCTTTTTAGCTCTATATCCGTCATAAAAATTTAAAAGCGCAGCAACCTCATCTCTACTGTCAATAAGCTCATAATAAGCGGTTTTCTTAGCTACTTTATCAAATGCTGCTAAAATTTTCGCCTCTTCTTGCGCATAGTGTTCTTGTCTTTCTTTTGAAATTCCCGGAAACTGCAAAAGCGCAAAAAGCACGATAGCAACTGCTATAACGATAGTACAAACCTTTTTGATGTATATCCAAACTCTTTCAATAGATCTTAATATCACGCCCTTAAATGTAGGCAAATGATAAGGTGGCAGCTCCATAACAAAAGGTGCCGTTTCACGAGTTTTAAGTATGGTTGAAGTTAAAAATTTCGCTATCACAAGTGCAGCCAAAACCGTAACCGTAGAGATATAAAAGAGCATTATACTCATCTGTGTCGGGAAAAACGCACCGAGCAAAAGCGTATAAAAAGGCACTTTAGCAAGACAGTTCATAAGCGGAACGGTTAAAATAGTAGCCATCCTTGCCCTATCGTCTGCGATTCCCTTTGTCGACATGACTCCCGGCACAGCACAACCGCCTACAAACGCACCCCCAAGTACAAGAGGTAGAGTGCTCTGCCCGTGAAGTCCAAATTTTCTAAAAAGTTTATCAAGTATAAACGCCATTCTAGGCATGTAGCCCACGTCTTCAAGTATAGCTATCATGGCAAAAAGTATGAAAAATATAGGCAGATAGTTAAGTAGCGCAACAGCTGAATTTACAAGCCAATTGGCAAGATCGGTGATCATAGGAATTTGAGCTATATTCGCTTCGGGCGTAATATCTGTAACGAAATTTTTAATCGCCGCAAAAACAGGCCATGTATAGTCCGTTAGCTTATAGCCAAATACGATGCTGCTTTCATAAATTATAAAAATAATCGCAAGTAAAATAGGGAAACTAAGCCATCTGTTTAAGACTACTCTATCGGCTTTATCGGTTAGAGTAACTTCGCCTTTTTTGGTCTCTTCTACGCATTTATGAAAGATGATATCGGCACTTTCATATCTAAACGAAGCCAAAAAGCTCTCGATATCTTTATCAAAAGTATCGTGAAATTTGGTTCGCCCGCTATCGACAATATCATTTACATTTGGGTTTTCAGGCTTGATCAAATCGATGATAGTTTGATCTTTTTCCAAAGCTTTTATACAAAGCCATCTTTTGCTTATATTTTTATCCGTAAATTTAAGGCTGCTTTCAAGCTCGGATATATAAATTTCAAGCTCGTCGTAGTTGATTTTAAACTCTTCATAGTTCTCTTTAAGCTTCCGGACATTTCTAAGGGCTTCAAAAATTTCCTCTTTGCCTTCGCCCTTTGAAGCGCTTGCGCATATTACCGGACATCTTAAAAGCTCGCTCATCTTCTTATGATCGATAATAATACCGCGCCTTTTAGCTACGTCATGCATATTTAGCACAAGCACGACAGGCACGCCTATTTCTAAAAGCTGAAAAGTAAGATATAAATTTCTTTTTAAATTCGAAGAGTCTATTATGTTTAAAATCACATCGGGATTTTCATTGATAATAACCTCTTTAGCTACCTTCTCTTCAAGCGAATAAGAGCTAAAAGAGTAAGTTCCGGGAAGATCTATCATCTCTATATCAAGATCACCGACACTAAAAAAGCCCGATTTTTTATCTACCGTTACGCCAGGATAGTTTGCGATATGCTGATGGATACCGCTTAGCATATTAAATATAGTCGATTTACCGCAGTTTGGCTGCCCTGCTAAAGCTACTTTTATCTCCATGTTACACCTATGCGCTTTCTTTTAGGAGCTCTTCTACCTCAATAAGCTCCGCTTCGCTTTTTCTAAGCGATATTAAGTAATTATGAATTTTAAGCTCTACAGGATCATAAAGCGGCGCTTCTCTTATGACTTCTATAGTAGCGCCAATCACAAATCCCATATCCAAGAGCTTTTGCAAGAGCTTTCCCGTGGCATTTAATTTTGTTATTTTACATTTTTTGCCTGAACTTATAAGACTAAGGTTCATCAAGTATCCTTAAATATAATAACCGATTTCGTTATTATATTGCATTTAGCCTTTAAGTAAATTAAAATGATAATTTCTATTATTAAAAATTTTAAAAAGTATCTTAAGTATTAGATATATTTTATCCACTTAAACTATGCAAGCGGATAAATTTATCAAAATGCTCTTTTATAAGGCTTTTCTACGAGGTCTGTTACACCTAGCTCGCTCATTGCAAGCTGTGGAAAATTCGGATTTCTAAGCAGCTCTCTTCCGTAAGCCACTGCGTCGCAAACCTCGCCAAGAAGCAAGGCTTCGCCTTCACTGGCGGTAGTTATGAGTCCAACGGCTATAACAGGTATATTTACAGCTTTTTTAATGGCTTTTGAATAAGAGCACTGATATAACGGCACAAGGCGAGGCATAAAATCAACTTTTTTAAAAAACCCGCCTGAAGAAACATGCATAAACGCCGCTCCCAAATTTTCAAGCGCGCGCGCCAAAGTAACGCTATCTTCTATACTCCAGTCACCATTTACGAAGCTATGTGCGCTTATCCTAACTCCTACCGGTATACTAACCGATTCTTTTACTTCGGTTAAAATTTCCCTTAAAAGCCTTGTGCGGTTTTCAAAGTTTCCGCCGTAATCATCGCTTCTTTTATTGATATTTGGCGATAAGAATTCACTTATGAGATATCCATGCGCAGCGTGAATTTCGATGATCTCATATCCCGCTTCTTGCGCTCTAGCGGCAGCTTCTACAAATTTAGTCTTAATCAAATTTATATCACCCAAACTCATCTCTTTTGGAGTTTTATATCTGTCACTAAATTTAATCGCGCTTGGAGCGATCGGCTCGCTATTACACTCGCTCTTTCTGCCTGCGTGAGCTAGCTGGATAGCCATTTTAGATCCGTATTTGACGCACTCTTTAACAAGTTTTGCGTGATCTTCTATCTGCTCATCGCTCCACAGACCAAGGTCATTATGCGTGATCCTTCCTCTTGGTTCAACAGCAGTCGCCTCAACGATGATAAGCCCTACTCCGCCAAGCGAACGCGCCGCATAGTGAAGCTTGTGAAAGCACCTTGGCATTCCGTTATCATCTTTTGCTTTGTACATGCACATAGGCGGCATAACCATGCGATTTTTTATCTCTACATCACCGATCTTAAACGTCGTAAATAAAAGCGGTAAATCACCCATCGTTTTTCCTTAAAAATTTTTATTAATTTTACTCATTTGGACTAAATTTCATATAAACCTAAAAATACTTGATGCAAATACAATTGGCATAAATTTTAAATTTCTCGTATTTCTTAAATTTATACACTGAAATTTTTTAATATTTTTAATCAAATTTCAAAAACAAGCGGTAAATTTATAAAAACATAGAACTAAATTAAATATTTCAAAACATACTAAAAAAGATAAAAGAGTGGCAAAGTTTAAATTTTATGAAAGCAAAGTTGGGTTAGCTTTATAAATTTAAGATAAAGCCTGCAAAAGGCTTTATCTAGTAGTTTTATTTATGCGCATCCCAAGCTAAGATAGTATTTCCCTCTTCGTCTTTTGCGATATCGCTCATGCCCATTATATTGTATCCGCAATCCACATAGTGAATCTCGCCCGTAACACCGCTTGCAAGGTCGCTTAGCAGATACATAGCGCTCTTGCCGACATCTTCGGTTGAAACGTTGCGCTTTAGCGGAGCGTTGCATTCGTTGTATTTAAGTATCATCTTAAAGTCGCCTATACCGCTTGCCGCTAACGTTTTGATAGGTCCTGCGCTGATAGCATTTACGCGGATATTTTTAGCTCCTAAATCATGCGCCAGGTATCTTACCGAGCTTTCAAGTGCGGCTTTTGCCACACCCATCACGTTGTAGTGAGGCACGAATTTAGGTCCGCCAAGATAGGTTAGAGTAAGCACTGAGCCACCTTCTTTAAGCACGGGCATAACCGCTCTTGTAAGGCTTAAAAGCGAATAAACCGAAGTTCCCATAGCGATATCAAACGCCTCTTTGCTTGTATTTATAAACTCACCTTCAAGCGCCTCTCTTGGAGCAAAAGCCACGGCATGAACGACGAAATCTATCTCGCCAAGATCGGCTCTTATCTTCTGGGCTAAGCCATTTAAATGCTCCTCGTTATTTACGTCAAGCTCATAGACAAATTTGCTTCCAAGTTCTTCGGCAATCGGCTCAACGCGCTTTTTAAGAGCGTCGTTTAAGTATGTAAATGCAAGCTGCGCACCTTGAGCGTGACACGCTTCAGCGATTCCGTGAGCGATTGATTTGGCGTTTGCAACGCCTACTATAAGACCTTTTTTGCCCTTCATTATCATTATGTTCTCCTTAAAAATTTAAATTATAAAATTTAACATTATCCAACAAGTTATAATCATCACGAAATAAATTTGAATATTTTAAAGCTAAATTTAGCGCACTCAAAGTTGGTCTAAATTTCGGCAAATTCATTTAAATTTACTCGCGAGATAAAGCTTTTATTAAATTTAAAAAATTATGCGCATCCCAGCTTGCAGTGCCTACCAAAACCCCTTTGCAACTTTTGATTTGTGCGATCTGGGCGATATTTTTAGCATTTACGCTTCCGCCGTAAAGTAAAGGCGCAGTCGTTAAAGTAGATAAGAAATCTAAAATTTCAGCTATCTGCTCGTTTGTAGCGCTCTTGCCCGTGCCTATAGCCCAGATCGGCTCGTAAGCTATAGTCAAATTCAAGTAGCCTAAATCGATATTTTCAAGCTGTTTTTTTAGAAATTCTTTCGTGTCGCCCGCCTCGTTTATCTCTAGGCTCTCGCCTATGCAATAAACTATATGCCAGCCGTTTTTTACCGCAAATTCAAATTTCGCTTTTAGCATCTCTTCGCACTCACCAAGCACCTCGCGCCTTTCAGAGTGTCCAATGAGAACGCAATTAATGCCAAATTCATCAAGCATCGCCTTGCCGATCTCGCCCGTAAATGCTCCGTTTTCGCACGGATAGAAATTTTGCGCACCAAGAGTAAATTTATGCTTTTCACCCTCAAAAGCCGTAAATGGCGCAAATACTATCACATCGTCGTTTGAGCTTAAATTTTCATCTAAAATTTGAGCATACTGCTTAAAGCTAGCCCTTGTGTGATTGCATTTTAAATTTGCTGCGAATTTCACGATTCACGCGCCTTTCTAAGAGGTTTTATGCCAGGAAGCTCTTTGCCTTCGATTAGCTCAAGGCTAGCTCCGCCACCCGTTGAGATAAAGGTCATCTCATCGGCATTGCCCGCACGCTCGACCACATCGGCAGTATCTCCTCCCCCTACAACCGTAGTGGCATGAGTCTCTACGATCGCGTGGCTCATCTTGATACTTCCCTTGCTAAATTTATCCATCTCAAAAACACCCATAGGGCCGTTCCACCAGATAGTTTGAGCATCGGCTAACACCTCTTTAAAAAGCCTCGTTGAGGCAGGTCCTATATCAAGCCCCATCCAGCCGCTTGGAATTTCTTGAGCAGGCACGTATTTGACGGCACTGTCTTGTGAAAATGTCTGAGCCGCCACTACATCAACAGGCAAGTAAATTTTAACTCCAAGCTCTTTGCCTTTTTTTAAAATTTCTTTTGCGTCCTCTATGAGATCCTCTTCAAGAAGCGAATTTCCAATATTTTCGCCAAGAGCTTTTAAGAAAGTAAAAGCCATTCCGCCGCCGATTATTAGCTTATCCACACGCGGAAGTAGATTATGAAGCGCTTGAAGCTTGCCGCTTACTTTTGAGCCGCCCACGACAGCGACAAACGGACGCGAAGGATGTTTTATCAAATTTTGAGCGAAATTTATCTCTTTTTGCAGTAAAAATCCCGCAGCCTTGTGGTTATCGTCATAAAATTTAGTTATCGCTTCAACAGAAGCATGAGCTCTGTGACATACGCCAAATGCGTCATTTACGTAAAATTCACCAAATTTTGCAAGCTCACCGGCAAGAGTTTCGTCGTTTTTAGTTTCACCTTTTTCAAAGCGCAAATTTTCAAGCATCAAAATTTCACCGCTTTTTAAATTTGCAGCCTTGCTTTTAGCGTCTTCACCTATCACATCACTTGCAAATTTCACATCCCTATCAAGAAGACGAGAAAGCCTTTTAGCTACATTTTTAAGCGAAAATTTCTCTTCAAAGCCGTTCTTTGGGCGACCGAGATGGCTTGCTAAAACTACGGCACATCCGTGATCAAGGCAGTATCTTATAGTAGGAATTGCGGAGCGAATTCTCCTATCATCGGTTATATTTAAAAATTCATCCATAGGCACGTTAAAATCGCACCTTATAAAGACTTTTTTACCGTTAAGCTCAAGATCGTTTATCGATAATATATCGCTCATCTTTAAGCCTTTTTCATAGCATGAACAGCCATATCCACAAGGCGCTCGGAGTAGCCCCACTCGTTGTCATACCAAGCCATAACCTTTACCATATCACCGCAAATAACTTGCGTAATATCACTTGCAACGATAGAGCTATAGCTTGAAGTCATAAAGTCGCTTGATACTCTCTGATCGTCATCTACGAGTAAAATTCCTTTCATAGCGCCATTTGCGGCGTTTCTAAAGGCGTTATTTAGATCTTCTACGCTTACTTCTTTATCCAAAACCACGGTTAAATCAACCATAGACACGTTAGCAACAGGTACGCGAACGCTTTGTCCGTGCATCTTGCCTTTAAGCTGAGGAAGCACTTTGCTTATGGCTTTTGCGGCTCCGGTTGTAGTAGGTCCGATATTTAAAGCCGCAGCGCGAGAGCGTCTAAAATCTTTTGCTTTTACATCAACCAAGCTTTGCCCGTGGGTGTAGGCGTGAATTGTAGTCATAAGACCCTTTTTGATGCCAAATACGTCATCAAGCACTTTTGCGACAGGTCCAAGGCAGTTTGTCGTGCAGCTTGCGTTTGAGATGACGGCTTCGCCTTTGTATTCGCTTTCATTTACGCCTATAACGTATGTAGGCGTATCATCCTTAGCTGGTGCACTCATGATAACTTTTTTAATGCCGTTTTTAAGATAAGGTTCGCATTTTTCGGTAGTTAGATAAGCTCCCGTACATTCAAGAACCACATCGGCCCCACAACCTGCAAAATCAAGCTCGTTTGCGTCTCTTGTTGAAAAAACTCTAATTTTTTTACCGTTTACTTCGATATAATCATCACTAAGCACTTTTACATCTTGCTTAAATTCCCCATGCACGGTGTCGTATTTAAGCAGATATCTTGTCATATCTCTTTTTGCCGTGTCGTTTATAGCGACTAGTTCCACATCATCGCGCTGTAAGATTATGCGAGCGGCACACCTTCCGATTCTTCCAAAACCGTTGATCGCAATTTTAACCATATGTGTTCCTTAGTATAAATTTGCCAAAATTTTACACATAAAGAACTTTAACCCTGCTTTATCACGGGAATTTTTGCTTAAGGCTCATCTTTCAACTCGTTTTTACCTCATTTTTGATAAGCTTTGCTTTTAAATTTAAGAGGTTAAGGCGCAAGATGAAGTTGGCATTTTTCGGCGGAAGCTTTGATCCGCCGCATTTGGGGCACGATACGATAGTAAAGAGTGCTTTAAAGAGTCTTGATATAGATAAACTTATCATTATGCCTACATACATAAGCCCTTTTAAGAGTGAATTTTCCGCTCCGCCCGAGCTTAGATTCAAGTGGATCAGTGAAATTTGGGGTGATTTAAAAGGCGTTGAGATAAGCAAATTCGAGATAGATCAAAACCGCCCCGTGCCTACGATAGAAAGTGTTTTACATCTTTATGAAATTTATGATATCAAGAAATTTTATCTGCTTATAGGTGCTGATCACCTTGAAAATTTACACAAATGGCACGATATAGATAGGCTTAAAGAGCTAGTGGAATTTGTTATCGCCCAGCGCGATAAGATCGAAATTCCAAAGATACTTCACAAGATGAATATGCACGTTGATATCTCCTCTTCGCAGATACGAGCAGATCTGGCACAAGAGGGGCTGCCTGAAAAAATCAAAGATGAAGTTATAAAATTTTACCAAGGATTAAAATGCAAGAAAGAATCGACAAAATAGTAAAAATACTAGATGAGAAAAAGGCTGAGGCGATAGAAGTTTTTGATATGAGAGATCGTGATTATTTCGTTAAATTCGTAGTTATCGCAACGACGATGGGCGAAAGGCACGCTTATGCCTTAACGGACGATCTTAAAATAGGGCTTAAGCCTTTTGGAGAAGAATTTTTGGGCATTGAAAGCTCTCCTGATTGGGTTGTAATCGATCTTGGCGATATCTTAGTGCATCTTTTAAGTCCTGAGCACCGAGCAAAATACAATATAGAAGAGTTTTTAGCAAAGCTAAAAGAGCAAAGAGAGTAGATAAATTTAGTTCTGTCAATCTTGCACGGCTTTGAAATTTAGCTTTTGCCTGATCGCCGTGCAGGTAAAATAGATAAAAGAAGCGAATTTTGGAAAAGCTTGATTTTCTTTTTATCAAAACGCAAAGCATGATATCTTTTCTTAATATGCTTTACTTTGCAAGAGTTTTCTTGCTCGTTATCGCGATCATTATTTGTATTAAAATTTGGCTTAACAAAAATAGGAATTTAAAAGAATATCTGTTTTGTCTTGGAATTTTAATATTTTCTCACATTATAACGCCACAAGCAAGCAAAGTCTTAGAGCTTGATGAGTGGGACAAGCTAAATTTCGTCTTTATTTTGCCTCCTAAATCAATTTTAACCCCAAATATCTTGTTTTTCTTCTTCATATCTTTATTTTTTTGGTATTATTTCAGAGATAATAAATTTAGGAGATAAAGTAAGATAAAATGGACACGATAGAGTTTAAGTTGGATAAATTTGACTTTACTTTAGGAGTTCAAAATGACGTTGTATCAATTCTAATCAACAAAAAACATCTTCTTGAAACAATAAAAAACTATGAAATTCCATTTGCCAACAGAGAAGGATATGAAAATTTAGCAGGCGGATACTCTTATCTTCATAAATACGACTTTCAAAGGCTATTTCTTAACGCAAATTTAGATGAGAAAGTAGTGTTGCTAGGCTGTCCGTGCGGCACGTATGAGTGCTGGTATCTGGAAGCTAAGCTTAAATTTGAAGAAGATAGCGTCACGCTTTGCGATTTTAAAAATAGACAAAGACGCGACTGGATCTATAATATAAGCTTTAAATTCGATAAAAAGCAGTTGGAAAGCGAGCTTGCAAATATCAAAAATTTACTTATCCAAGAGTCTTGCGAAGAAAAGAAAAGCAAGTTCGCATTTGAAAACTAAATCTCAAACGAACAAAAGCTTAACTTGCCACCTTCAAAGCCTTTCTTAAACCACTGCATTCTTTGTTTTGAGCTTCCGTGCGTAAATGAATCAGGAACTACGTGCCCTTGGTATTTTTTCTGAAGAGTATCATCGCCTATTGCGCTTGCGGCATTTAGCGCCTCTTCTATATCGCCGTCATCTAAAATTTGATACTTTTGCATATAATGAGTCCAAATTCCGGCATAACAATCCGCTTGAAGCTCAACTTTGACCTGAAGCGCATTTTGCTTGCTTAAATCCTTGCTTTTTGCTTTTAGGTTGTGAATTTTACCAAGCGTGCCCGTGATGTTTTGGACGTGATGACCTATTTCATGAGCTATGACATAAGCCTGAGCGAAATCGCCGCCGGCCTTATGCTTGCTAGCAAGTTCGTCAAAAAAGCTAAGATCAAGATAGACCTTCTCATCGGCAGGACAATAAAACGGACCAACTTGTGAGCTTGCAAAACCGCATTTGCTAGAAACGGAATTTCTAAAAATAACAAGGCTTGGCTCTTTGTATCTTGCTCCATGCTCGCTAAAGATTTTACTCCACACACTCTCAGTTTCGGCTAAAACGGCAGAGACAAATTCTACCTTTTGACTCTCATTTGGATCATTTAAGCTCTTGCTTACGGAAGCTCCGCTTGGCTCAAGCAAGGCTAGCGGATTAAATCCTATGAAGTAAGCCACGACACCGATAGCAAGAACAACCCGCCCGATATTTGAACCGAGCAAAAACCTAACAAGCGGCAAAAGAGCCCCCATGGATACGCCGCCACCGCTTGCCCTTCTATCTTCGATATTTGAACTTCGTCTTCTGCCTTGCCATCTCATTTATCACCTCAACTTCGTTAAATTTACAGATCTCATAGCGATAAGATATAAAATTTCAAGTCAAAATCGCTACGACAAATTATTTTATTCGGCTATCTTTTAGTCTTTTAGCCTCATCGCAAGAATGCTTCTCGCCAAGCTCGCACGCTCTTTCATAAAGCCTTAGCGCCTCTTTAGGCTTGGCTACTATACCCTCGGCTCCTTTTTCGTAGATATACCCAAGCGCGTAGCAAGCAAGCTGATCTTCGCCCTTGCAAGCCATATCGTAAAATTTCATCGCCTCAAGCAGATTAAACTGAGCACCGCTTCCTCGCTCGTACATATAGCCTATATTTGAGCAGCTATCTACATGTCCGTTTTGGCAAGCTAAATTTAGGTATTTAAAATAATTAGCCTCGTCTTTTTTATCTTTATACGCAAGAGCTAAAGCTTCGCATCCCACGCCGTATCGTAGCTCGCAAGATCTCTTATAAAGCTCAAAAGCTCTGCTTTCGTCCTTCTTAACGCCAAGCCCGTAAGAGTACAAATACCCCAAATTCCAACACCCGTCACCTAAATTCATATCGCAAGCCTTGTGCATATAAAAGCTTGCTTTGGCGTGATCGGGTGTTGATTTTAAAGAATACACAACCCCCGCATACGAACAGCCCTGCGCATTATCAAGCGCGCAAGACTTCTTAAGAAGCGTTAAAATCCTCTCTTCGTTTATTTCGTTCATCTCTAAATTTAAAGCAAGCTTCAAACAAGCTTTAGCATCGTTTTTATCGCATTTTCTCTCAAGTTTAGCATAATCTTGTGAAGCAAATAAGGCTAGACAAAGCATTAAAAATAGCGCTATTTTTCTCAAATTTCATCCTTGTTTTGAATTTGGGTATTTTACAAAACAGCTGCTAAATGACAGATAAACGACTATATCAAAGCCAAAATTTAACCATAAAAAATCCGCTTATAAAAAGCCACACAAATAGCAAAAAGGCTAAAATAAACGGCTTTTTGCCCGCATTTAAAAGCACGTCTTTTCTGATAGTCGTTCCAAGCGCACCCATAGCGATACAGAGCAAAATAGTGTCAATGAAGTTTATAGTAGGCAAAATTTGCTTTGGGAAAATAGGCAAAGAGCCCGCAAAAACGGCCGCCAAAAACCAAAGCGCAAAATAAGGCACGAAATTTTTTATACCAGAGCCCTTTTCTCCGCTTTGTCTAAAGCTAAAAATTCCAAGCATTAGTAAAAACGGAACGAGCATAAGCACTCTTAACATCTTCATGATCACAGCGCCTGCGCCTGCGTTTTCACCTATACCGGCCGCTGCTCCTATCACGTGAGCGACCTCGTGAAGCGTAGAACCCGTAAAAAGCCCCATGGTCGCTGCATCAAAGCCTAAAATTTCACTTCTAAATAAAATAGGATAGACAAACATCCCGATAGTTCCAAAAAGCACAACCGTACTAACCGCAACTGCCACGCGATCGCCATCTGCCTTGACTACGCTTTGAGTTGCAAGAACCGCCGCAGCTCCGCAAATAGAAGCGCCAGAGCTTATAAGCGTAGCGCTTTTAGATTCTATGCCCATAGCTCGCCCAAGAAAAATACCTAAAAAAAATGTCGAAAAAACCACTATAAAAGCTATCAAAACACCCAAAAATCCAACCTCATAGATATCTTGAAGCGTTAATCTAAATCCAAAAAGTATGATACCAAGTCTTAAAATTTGCTTTGTAGCTATGGTTAAAATTCCGCTATCTTTAAGTATAGTAACGGCCGATTTGAAGCTATTTCCGATAATCATACCAAGCAAAATAGCTATAATAAGCGGACTTAGCTGAAACGTCTTAACAAAATCCAAATTTGACGCAAAATAAGCCGCTAGAGCTAACGCAAGCAGCAAAAAAACGGCTTTGATTTTCATTGTATTCATATTGCAACCTTAAAAAAGGAAGAATTTTAACAAAATATGCTGAATTTGAAATTTGATAATATTTTTAAGCGGTTAAAGTAGTCCCGCAGTAAAACTATATAACTCTGCGGGCTAA
>NZ_LIWQ01000008.1:0-130423 GCF_012978795.1 Campylobacter sp. RM16188
ACAAATCTTTTATTATTTTTCTAAGGTCTGTTTTTAACTAACCACATATACAATATGTATTTAATCTTATAATTACAATAATATCTTATTTGACTTTTTTATTTTTTAATCAAAGAGATTTTAATATAATTATATAAATATTTAAATTAAAGTTAATATTTATATATGAAAGATTTAAAATATGAACGATTTATATATTAAGATAGAAAATGATTTAAACGGCAGAGGAAATGATTTAGAGCTTGACATAAAAAACATATATAAAATGCTTGAAAGTAACAATAATTTTTTAGAAAATATAGGCATTGTAGAGTATGCTAAAAATTTATTAGATAAATGCTTTTATGACGGCTTTAATAATACATTGTACTTTGCTAATGCAACTAGAATTGTTTCTTATAAAGACAATGAGCCTAAAGAATTGCGTCAGGTTTGGATTAGACCAGCGTATGATAATTTTTTTATAGAGCAATTAAATGGTAAATCACTTTCTTTTAGAGGTTATGTAAAAAGTGGCTTCTTTGTTGTAAATAAGATAAAAATAGTACCAAACTATAAAGGTGCAAAAAAAGAAATAGAAGAAGAGATAAATGGTGTTATCGTACATACTAAAAATTTAGGCAATTTTGGCAGCCATGATTTAAATTATAAAATAGATGAAACAGAATCTATAGTTAAAATTTCTCAAGACAATTTCCAAGAGTGGCAAAGCTATCTTGAGTGGAGAAAAAAAATCGTAGAACAAAAATTAGTCGGGATAAAGTATAAATATATCAAGTTTAATGATGAAGATCAGTCTATTGTATTAAATCTTATAGTACAGGATACAAAAGACTTTGACAAAATAAAAAAGTATCTAAAACGAGGGAATTTGGATATATTTGACAATTCATATTCACAAGAGGATACAAGGTTCGTATATAATCCAAAATATAAAGTCGGTCAGAATTTTAACAGCACTAGAATTTTAGGTGATTTGGAAACCAAGATAGACAACATAGTGTCTACATATAAAAATAATCTTTACGAATATAATGTTGTTTTCAAAATAGATAAAGATTATATTGAAGAATACAACATTAATGTAAGCAGTGAAGAAGTTGATGGTTTTTTTAAAGATAAAAAAACTGGTTTTTTAGCTACAAAAGAGGTTGGTGATTTTGCACTAATATCTCGTCTAAAGAGAGGTATAAATAAAGCCTTGCAAGATGAAAATATGTCACCAAATTTGCTCTTGTGGTTATTTGATATAACAAAAGCCGAAATACCAACAGTTGAAGAGATAAACAAAGAGTATGTGTGGAAAAATTCCAACTTGAATGAGGAGCAAAAAGTAGCAGTTCAAAAAATGCTAGCCACTAAAGATATTTGTTTAATACAAGGACCTCCTGGAACCGGTAAAACTACCGTAATAGCCGAGGCGATATATCATTTTACGAAAAATGGGCAACGAGTATTGCTAGCATCCCAAACAAACTTAGCAGTTGATAACGTACTAGAGAGGCTAGCCAAAGACCCTTCTATAAGAGCAGTGCGTCTAAACGATAGCAAAACTAGTGACGATATAGAGCACCTAAAAGAGAGCAAGGCTTTGGGCTACTATTTAAGCACGATACAAAATAAAATTAAAGAAAAATATATAGATATGTGGAGCAAAGATGAAGAAAGAAAAAATGCTATAGACAAGGATATGAGCGATCTATCAAATTATTATAAACGATTAGAAGATTTGTCAGCAAGAATCGAAGATATTAACAAAGAGTTGTCTATAAACAGGCAAAAATCCCAAGATATAAAGTTGCAAATAAAACAAGCTGAAGATAAAAACAATACTACCAGACACTTTAGAAATGAGATTGCTAAATTTTTAGATTTTTTAAAATATAAAGATGTAAATTTTGTATTACCAAATGAACTAATAAAGAAAATAGTACCGGCAATCACACCACGTTTAAATATAATCAATAATAGTATAAAACTAGACACCTTGGAAATAACGCTGCAAAAAGATGAAAATGATGCAAGTGGAGCCATAAGAGTAATTCATAATAATCTTAAAAAGATAAAAGAGCTAAAAAACAGGTTAGACTTAGCTAATCTAAATGAGCCTAATCCTCAAAATATTGATATTATAAATAGGCTAAATGAGATTAAAGACGAGCTTTACAAAATCGATGACGAAGAGGATTTTAATAGACTCAAAAAAGAACGAAAAGAGTTGGAAAAGAAAATTGGTAATAACATATTTACGCTGCAAGAAACAGAAAAAAGACTATTTTATACTAGCAATTTACAAGAGATAAGAAGTATAGTTACAAAATACTGGTCACCGATACTTGAATTAGATAATAAATTTAATACCGAAATCTATAGTCTTTCAACAAGTTTTTTAGAAAATTTGACCTTTATAGACACTAAAACTTATAAGGAAGAGTTGGAAATTTTAAATGGCAAAATATTAATTAACAAAGAAAGTCGTTCGCACAATTTAAATATTGTCAACCAGACAAATAAGAATATAACTGATATAAAAAGTAAATACAATATTTGCGACGAGCTCTCCAAAGATGAGGCATTAGAAAAAATAGAACGAGTACGCAATGATCTGGTTACTAAAATAAACAACTACACTTCTACAAGAAAAAATTTTGAAAATATATTAAAAAATTTCAATTCTAAGCTAGAAAACATAGACTTAGAAAACGAAAATGAATATTATAAAGATACATATATAAACTCTTGCAATATTGTTGGTATGTCATGTACGGATAATCCTAAAATTTTAGAAGATAGAGGACTTGATACATTTGATGTGGTTATAGTAGATGAAGTCAGCAAGGCCACTCCCCCTGAACTACTTTTGCCTATGCTAAAATCTAGCAAAGTTATCTTAGTCGGCGACCACAGACAACTGCCTCCCCTATTTGGAGAAAATGAAAAAGCATATAGTGAAATAGTAGATAGTGTGTGTGATAGAGAAGATGAGGAATTAAAGAATATTATCACTGAGGAAAATTTTAACGAATACAAAAACATGGTAACGTCTTCCATATTTAAAAAATATTTTGAAACTGCAAATCCAAATATTAAGCATTCGTTACTAAAACAGTTTAGAATGCATAGCCAAATCATGAGTGTGATAAATAGATTTTACGAAAATAGACTTATAGCCGGGCTGCCTCTTGAGATAGAAAATATCAGCAAGGCTCACAATATAACAATAAAAGGCGAAAATGGTTTTAAGTTTATAGAGCCCCAAAAGCACGTATACTGGATAAATTCGAGCGAAATAGTAGTAGACGGCAAAAAAGAAAAAATATCCGAACTACATGAAGCTAGAAGCACCTCTACATATAATATTGCAGAGGTGCATATGACAGTCGAACTTTTGAACAAACTAGAAAAATTTTATGCCGATAAAAAGATTGATCACAAAGTAAGTGTTGGAGTTGTATGTCTTTATCAATTACAAGTAAATAAGATAAGATTGTTTTTGAAAAAGAAAGGCATATCGTTTAAATATATTAGCGTAGACATAAACACGGTAGATAGGTTTCAAGGCAAGGAAAAGGAGATAATAATATCAAATTTGGTTAGGACACGCTCATATTCAAGCCATATAAAGAGTTTTGAGAGAATAAATGTCATGTTTTCACGTGCACAAAAAGTACTATTTATTATGGGTGATATTGACTGCTTTAAAAAGTTAAATATAGAAATTCCAAAAATGGATCAAATAGGTAGTTTAAATAGAAGGATTTATCGAGATATTATTAATACCCTAATTGAAGCCAATATGTACTTTGATAGCAATATTCTACTAGGAAATCGTCTCGCAAAATCGATATATCAAGAATATAAAAAGCTTGACACAAAAGGCAATAGTAATGAAAAAAGAAATAGCTAAAGTAACAATATCCGAACCATATCTAAAATATCAAACAGTAGTTTCTCATTTTAGTATACGAAAGATTACAACTTTTGAATGGCTATTGTTAGAGCTGCTTGCCAACTACGAAAAAACCAATTTTTCAATTTCAAACCTAGCGGTCTTATTTAACGATATATTTTTTATTAGTGATTTCGAAAAAACTATTTTACCGATACTAAAAAGCCTAAAAAGTAAAGGGTTGTTAAGTTGTGATGATTTGGATGATCATCAAGCCCTAACTATGCAAGATATTGAACTCAGTAGCGACGGTAGAGCTTTTCTTGATAAAGGCGAAATCCCAACCGATATCAGGCAAGAGGAAGTTACATTTTCATATGATATGTTTAATAAAAAACTAGATCTACATTATAAAAATAGAAAAACTCAACCTATAGGTATTGAAATTTGCGTTGATGAAAAGCCTACGGTAAAAAAGATAGAGGCAGTAAAAATTTTAGAAAGCCAAAAAAGCAAATTTAAATGGTTTGTTGATAGTACTCAAATAAACAAGATTGAACTACACAGCAGTACAAAAGAGTGGGAACACATTAAAAATGGAGTACTGATAGACAAATATGGACATATTACTCTTACAGAAAATAACAAAGATTTTTTAGAAGAATTTTTTAGATATATAGAGAGTGAGTGGAAAAGTGACGAAAAATTAAATGACTTTGAATATTTTAATTTTGAACAAATAGAAAAATTTCACGATAACCTTTCTTTTTTTAACAATGACGATGTTTTATTGTTTAGCCAAAAAGCACATGGTATTAGGTCATATCCTGAGGTGATAAAAAAGTATTCCGATAAGAATATTAATAAAATAAAGATTTTATTAGTATGTGAAAGCGATGAGTTTGATATAAAAATTTATGATAAACAAATCATAGTAAAAGTAATTGATAAAATGCCTTTAGAAAATTGTCTGCTTTGTAATTATAAGCAAAATGTTTGTCTTGCGAATTTTGCAGTCAAATATTATAATAGAAATAGTAAAATATCTCTTTTTTACAGCCTAAAGATGCAAAATTGTGTAGATGGGTTTTTATCTAAAATTATAAGTGAATACTTATATAAAAACAGCGATATAATTTACTTGGCTCTATTTTTAAAAAATGAAGTTAGAAATAAGGTCATATTAGAATGGTTTGATAGTTTAATTTTTAAAGATAATATTTTACTTTTTTATGATAGAGTAGAAATATTTTACCGTTTTCTTCACAAAACAGCCCAGATAAAAGACGAAAAAACATCTAGTGAAATAAAAGAATATATTCTTCTAAACAATAAAAGAATTAATAGCTTAGATAAAAATGATGAAATATTTGAATATATAGAATTAACTCAAATGATTTACAATGAACGAATTTATGATAAATTGCATATAAATAGCTATGATGATTTGATACAGTTTATGAGATATTTGAAATCAAACGAACTAGAACAGAATAAATTTATAAAAAAATATTATCCAAAGTTTTTTACACAAATCTCACAAATAGAAAATCTACAAAAGATAAGTGAAGTAGAAATAGCTATTAATAAAATACGATTATTATGCAAGGATATTCTAGATCCAGAAACTCGAAAAGAAAATTTAGATCAAATCAAAAGCATGATTAACACGATTTATAGATTAACAGAGATACCTGTGAACGATATAGAAAATACTTTGCTTGATAGTACTATAAGAGACTTAATAAATAGAAAAAATAACAAAAACAAGAAAAGAAAGAAGAAAAAATGAGTAGAGAATACGAAACTAGAATCAGATGGCAAGAAGAACAAGAAAGAGCTAGACGCAAAAGAGAGGAACTGAATAAAGATAGGGTACGAAGTCAGACGGCCAAGTTTTTAACTGGATATAAAAAAAGGCTAGCCTCTATGAAGTCAGCAAGATTGGATGAATATATCTCACTAAATATGCTAGAAAGAGATATTATTACAGCCGAGGCACAATTACTAGAAGATCCGTATTATGCAAGAGATCTAAGCTTTGCTATAGGGACTTATATAAATCAGTTAGAATCAAATGCAAGGGCAATCAAAAAAGAGCAAACTAGTTTAAACAAAAATGATATTGTAGATTTTTATTATTCTGAAATTCGTAAAATTTCAGATATTTTAGTGATAGAATTTGCAAAAGATGAGCTTAACAATATTAGAGATAGTTTGTCTAGATATGACGGAACAAATTTGACCGCATTTAAAAACAGCCTATGTGACAAAATCTCATCAGCAATAAAAAATGCAAAAATAAAAGCGGAAACCTATAGAGAAAAAAAAGAACAAGAAAGCTTAAAGATTCATGCCAAAAATGACCTAGAAGCCATAGAAGCAGAAATAAAAAATCAAAAAATCTCAGACGAAAACAAACAAGAACAAGAAAAAATTTTAGCTCAAATCGCCAAAACAAAAGTTGCGTTAAATAGCCATAAAGATATATCAAGCATAAAAGCGGATATTGAAGAAGTACAACGGAAAACAAATGATTTTTTGATAGATGAAACAGCCAGAAAAGAGATTGTAAAATGTATAAAAGCAAGTTTAGAAAAGCAAGAATTTAACGTAACAAAGATAGCTCTAAAAGACGGCAATGTAATAATACAAGCAAGTCGACCATCCGGAAAAACAGCTAGTTGCAAAGTATCTTTAGATGGAAAACTAACATATAAATTTGATAACTATAAAGGAATGACATGTATCGAGGATATAGAAAAATTTGAAAAAGAGATGAATGACATTTACTCTATCAAATTTGAAACCAAAAAAACAATTTGGGAAAATCCGGATAGGATATCTAAAGATACAATTGATACTAGTAAAAACAATGAATTACCGCTAAAAAGAGGATAATATGAGCGAATGGATAAAAAAATTTGAACGAGATAGTAAGCTAAAAAGTGCTATCTTGCTAAATGGTAATACTTCTGATATAATCAAAGGCAAGACTGGTAAATATGTAAACACTATCGATTTCATAATTCATATGCTTAATGATAATTTTAGTAATGTTATCCTCTGGGATAGGATTAGCGGTATAAGCAAATTGTCCAAAAGTAGTGGCGGTTTTTATGATTCCAATCAAGACAACCTAGACGATGACGAGGAAAATTATGATATAGGAGAAGACGGCAAGAACAATAATAATGATACTGGAAAATACAAAGATATAAATGAATTTTTTAGCTTTATATTGCAAAAAATAAATTCAAAAACTTGTTTTATCCTAGACTATTCCGATTACATTTTTAGCTCGAATTCTAGTATGAGCGATCAAGAAAAGCAGTGGCTTGCTATACTCAAAAAGAGCATAAATGAAAACGCAATATACGATCTTTTAAATACGGACATGATAAGACAAGGTTGTTTGATAGTAATTTTAACCCAAAAACTAGCAACAATCCCATCATCTTTTTATGTAGGCGATCCAAACGTAAGTACCATTACCATACCTATGCCACCTCGCTCTAAACGATATGAATTTATTGAATACATAGAACCAATGATTGAATTTGAACCAATGCTAGATAAGTCAAAACTAAACGACTTTATAGATGCACTTGACGGTTTTAGCCTAAAAGATATCGCCCAAATCATAAAACTATCTAAACTTTCAGAGCCTAAACTAAGTTATGAAAAAACTATAAATTTATATAAATACGGCGAGAGTAAAAGCCCTTGGGAGGATCTCAATAGAGACAAGCTATTTAATATACAAGAAATTTTAAAAGAAAGAGTAAAAGGGCAGAATGAAGCAATAGAAAAGGTGGAAAGTGTTATTATTAGAGCCTTTACAGGCTTTTCAGGCTTGCAACACTCGACAAAAATTAAAAAGCCAAAAGGCGTACTGTTTTTTGTAGGCCCTACTGGCGTTGGTAAGACTGAGCTTGCAAAGTCATTGGCGAATTTTTTATTTGGCGATGAAACTGCTTGCATACGTTTTGATATGTCAGAATTTAACCATGAACATAGTGACCAAAGGCTAGTTGGAGCACCTCCTGGATATGTAGGCTACGAAGAAGGAGGACAGCTAACAAATGCAATCAAGGCAAAACCTTTTAGTGTACTGCTTTTTGATGAGATAGAAAAAGCACATGGCAAAATTTTAGATAAATTTTTACAAATTTTAGAAGACGGCAGACTAACAGATGGCAAAGGCGAGACCGTATCTTTTGCCGAGTCTGTTATTATTTTCACGTCAAATATCGGTGCTTCAGATACTGTAAATTCTGATATCAAACAAGAGGTAAAAAGACAATTTTTACAAAAAGTCAAAGAGCATTTTATAGTGACTCTAAAGCGCCCAGAACTTCTTAATAGGATAGGCGATGACAATATCGTGCCATTTAACTTCATCAATAGCGATATTTTTTTGATAGAAATAGCCAAGTCCAAATTTGAAAAAATAAAGCAATTTGTAAAAGAAAAATATAAAATTAGCGATATTAAATTTGACGATGAAGAAAAAACATATCAGATTTTAGCGTCAAAAGTTGATAAAAATAGTGGTGGAAGAGGTGTGCTAAATATGCTAGAAAGCCACATAGTCAATCCATTATCAGAATTTGTGTTTGAAAATTTTGATTCGCTTAGTGGGCGTGCAATAACAATAAAAATAGAAAACGAAAAATTTGGCACATTTGAATTTGAGCTTAACTAATGTTAAATATAGCTAGTATCCGCGAGTGTACAATTGCCGAAGGGCCAGGGAAACGTATGGCAATATGGACTCAAGGATGCTTAAAACGATGCAAAAATTGTTGCAATCCGCATATGCAAGCACTAAAAAAACGAGAATTTATACAAACTCGTAGCTTAATAGAAATAATTGAAAAATCCCATAAAGTAAACGGCATAGAAGGTATTACTCTTTTGGGTGGTGAGCCGATTTTACAATCAAAAGGACTGTCAAAAGTCGCAAAATGGTGCAAGCAAAACAACCTTAGCGTGCTTCTTTTTAGTGGTTATACATTACAAGAAATGCAGTTAATGAATATGGAAAGTTTAGCGGAGTTACTGGAATACACAGATGTACTTATAGATGGCGAGTATATTGACGACCTATATAATGAAGATTACGGTATAGTTGGCTCTAGCAATCAAAAAATTCACTTTTTGACAAATTTTTATACTTTAAGCGATTTTAAAAGTGAAATTAAGGTAGATATTGTAATAGGGAGAGATAGTATTTGCATGAATGGTTGGGTAATAAATTTGTAAAATTACAGCTACAAAACCAACAATGTATTTGAAGTCAAAAAAACTAATAGTTAGTAAAATTTTAGGTACCGAATATCAAATTTAAGACAATCTCTCTATAAAACCTATAGAGTCTTGGAAAAAAGTTTTAATATGCGGTTTAAATGTTCACCTTGTTGGCCTCCATGCCGCACCTAATAATATAACTCTTGAAAAACAAACAACTTTTAAACATATTATTGTATCATATTGAACTATCATAAAAATTTATTAAAATACAATATTAGATAAATTGTATAATTACACAATCAAAAAATACACTCAAGGAATTAAAATGGTAAAGTGTAGTTTTAATAACTTTAAGGCATATGGCAAACATCCACAGAAATTCTCAAGCAAACCTATTACTTTAGTATATGGACCTAATAGCTCGGGCAAATCTAGTTTTTTACACGCTATTTTATACAGAGAGCATCTTTTGAATAATGGCAATACTGATTTACAAAAAACAGATTTGGGAGGTGACGAAATAGACTTTGGAGGGTTTAAAAATTTTATCCATAAGCATGATACAAAAAACATATTAAGATATACATACGAGTTCATGGATAAAGAAACTATACAGTATATTTTATACTACAAATATACTGATTATTTTTCTGAATTAAACAATGAATTTAATAGTGAGAGTTTTTTAGAAAAAATAAATACTAGGCTTTTATTTGATATTATAAAAGATAACAAAAACTTAAAATTAACTACAGGCATTAATGTAGAAGAATTACACAGTATAATAAGCAATAGCTACGGCATAGAAAAAATAGAAATAGAAATTCGTACCGGGATAGATCGCAATTACGCATTTTACAAAAAAGATATAGTTATAATTATCAACTCTGAAGAATATGCACATTTAGCATCTTTTTATGATAATGCGGACGATTGCCCAAAAAATCTTAAAACAACAGACAGAACATTTTTAAAAGATCGCTTCTTGATACGACTTAACAAAAATCACCCTTTTGTAAAAACAGTAAAAGACAATATAAACTACATTGAGTCCTATGATACAGAACCGAATCTTTACAATCAAGATAAAATAGACGAAATAGGATACTATTTGTGGTCACTTGATGAGTTGAAATATAAAAATATACATAATATTTTAAAAGAATTTGATAAAAACAAAGGACTTGATGTATTGCTTGGAGATATTGCACTTTGCATATTTGAAGGTTGTAAAAATTATATGTATAGAAAAACAATACAATATTATTCACCGCTTAGATTCTATCCCGAAAGGAAAGATCTTATATTTGATAATTTTAGCGACCATAGGGATGACTACAAGCCAAATTCAAGTAAGGACATATGGGAAAAAATCGTACACGATGAATATGCTAGAAAAAAACTGAATGCATGGTTATCTGATGAAAAAAAACTTAAATCAAGTTATAAAATAGAAGTTGAAAAATTTTATAAATTTAAAGATATTAAAGATGTTCCCAATATACAATATCCAGATATCCAAGAATTAAAATTTCTTGATTTAAGAACTGGTGTATTTGTATCGCCACGAGATATGGGTCTTGGAATATCGCAGTCATTACCTATACTAGCAAGTTGCTTTACTCTTTATGATAGCAGTATTTTTATAGAACAACCAGAACTTCATTTACATCCAGCCGTTCAATGTGAAATAGCAGACGAGTTTATAAAATCAAAAAATAACAATAGAAATGATTTTTTCATAGAAACTCATAGCGAACACATATTGCTTAGAATTATGAGAAGGCTAAGATACTCTAGTGAAGGAAAAATCAATAAAGGCGATGAGTTGTATATAACTCCTGAAGACATATGCTTACTTTATGTTGATAATAATGGAGAAGATACATATATTAAAGAGCTGGAACTTGATGTCGACGGGACTTTGCTAGATGCTTGGCCAAATGGATTTTTTGAAGAAGGATACAAAGAGAGGTTTGAGTAAAATGCTAAAAGAGATATTTATAACTCCTGAAGTATTTTTAGAAAGCAACATGAGCGTAAATAATTTTTACAATCTGAAATCACTTTTGGAGAATATAAAAAATGGAGGTTTTGTATTGTCTTTAGAGAATGAACAATGGATAAACCATGTTCTATCCAATATATCTTCCTGTATTCCTCAACATAGAGATTTGCTATCAAAACTCATAAGTCACCTCAAAGATAGGGAAAGAATAGAATTTCAGCCAAAAAGTGGAATTGAGCCACAAACAGAAGATGATTGGCTTAAAATTGCTCAGAATATACATAGTATTAAGAGGATAAATTCTATATTTTCTAACAAAACGACTGACTATACTTTAACACTCAATCATTTAGACAGTATAGATCTAGTTAATGAGTATGGATACAATGGGTCTATAAAAAGAGTTAAAACTGAAAAAGAATTAGAAAAAATATTTTCTACCATAGTAGCTTATGCAAAAAAAGTTACTATAATAGATCCATATTTTTATCTGCACATCCCTAGATATAAAGTATCATTGGAAATAATAGCAAAGAATTTTGGGGAACGCAGAAATAATAAAATTTATGGAAAAATAATTATACATTGTAGATTTCAAGAAAATGAGTATGGTAATTTTAAAAATAAACTAAAAAAATGGCAAGAAATTTGTAATTTTATTTATTCTAAATACGGACATATTATAACTATATTTGTATGGAAAGAAAAGATTGGTAACATTAAGATGCATGACAGGTATTTAATAACTAATCAGGTTGGACTTCTTGTAGCGGCAGGATTGGATAAAGACGACAATCAAGAGAGTGAATTTAGTTTAAAATTATATGAAGAATTAAGCAATATAACATCCCCTTTTGATAGAAACAATCCTTTATTTGATTTGGCTTTTGAAGTTACATCATCGAGTATAAAAACATATTAGACATAACTGAGCAATAAAATATTTATAAAACTAAAAATTTAATACTCTAAAGTTTTTATTTATAGAAAACTGCACTTTTATCTATTATATAGCAATATGTACTATGACTTTATATTTGTATTATTAGAGTTGAATTTTGCCTTGCCACCTAATAGTTTGCTTGCCACCCCATTTGCCACCTAATAAAAGTAAAACTATTGTATTTCAAAATTATGGAAATAAAAGCTAAAAAGTGGAATATAAACGAATTTTAGGTAATTTTTTATACAGTGAAAGTATGGTAAAAGAAGGTAAAAATACACTGAAAGTATATAATGGTGGGTTCACCAGGACTCGAACCTGGGACCATCCGGTTATGAGCCGGATGCTCTAACCAACTGAGCTATGAACCCGCCAGTTGAATTGAAGTTGTGATTATAACAATGCAAACCTTATTTATCGCTAAATTTTGTTTTAAATTTTTAAAAATGTATAATTGTCATTAAATTTAAAAACGAAAGCGACAAAATGAATACAAATTTAACTAAAGCAATGCAAATTTTTTTAGATAATCCAGATAAAGAAAACGAAAATAACCTTATACAAGAGCTTAAAAAAGCCCAGTTTATGGCTCCTGTTATTATCAATCAAGCCCTAGCGAAGCCTGATGGAAAGGCATTTTATGAAGAAGAAGGCTCAAATATCAAATTTATTCTTCTTGAAGACGAAGAGAGCGATCTTAGCTATTTTCCCGCTTTTACAAGCAAAGAAGAGATGATGAAGTGGAGAAATGATAGCGAACAAGAAGTATTAAATTTAGAGCTTAAAAACTATCTTACTATGCTAGAAGCATCAAAAGAAAAGTATGCGGGCATAACCATAGACGCATTTTCGTATAATTTAATCTTAAATTTCAAGACGATTAAGCAAATTTGTGAAATTTAACCTTAAATTTCACTCGTTTTCAGGCTCGCTTTGAGCAACGCTCTCATCAAATCCAAGCTCAAGCGTCTTTATCTCGCCGATAGAATTTCCTGCGATACCTTTGATCGAGCCAAACATCTCTATTGCATTATCACGAACCTTTTCTATCTGTTTTTCGCGGCTTTTCCAAATTCGCTTCATCGCATTTTGCTCTTTTATAAGATCTTCTTGCATAGAGGTAAAGCCCTCTACGATAGCCTCAATTCGCATTTTAAACTCATTGCTCGTTAGATAAGAGTAAAGAAGCTCGATTTTGCCTGTTTTATTTTGCACGGAGCTTTTAGCGAAATTTAGCTCAATCACAGAATTTCTAAGCACAAAGCTAAGCGCCTTAAACTCCTCATACGAACACACCCACACTCCATCAACCAGCCCCAGCCGCTCCATATCTTTTGGGCGCGCTTCGCTCACAAGCACTCCCACGTCAGCACCGCTTGAGCGCATATCGGATCTAAATTTCTCTATCCACTCATTTGAAAAGTTCTTGGTTCGCTTGCTTTCATAGTAAATTTTACCGCAGTTTTGCACCTCTCTAGTATTTACTATTTGCATGCAGTCAGCGCCGTTTGCGCCCTTTTTAACCTCCTCGATAGTATCAAGCGGAAATTTCGCCCTCAACCACTCCTCGATCGCAAGCTCCTGCACCTCACCTTGAAGCTGCTGGCTACCCTGTTCTATGCGTCTTTGAGCTTCACTCAGCTGCTTTTTAAGTGCTTCCATCTGCTCATCTTTTTGGCGAAATTTAAGCTCATTGGCAGATAAAATTTCCTTTTGTAAGCGCTCCTTTTCGGCTTGCAACTTAGCCGAAAATTCAAGCTCGCTTTTAGCCTTGATACTTGCTTCAAGCTCATCTTTTTCGCGTTTGAGTTTTTCTATTTCCACGGTTTTTAAATTTAGCTCGCTAACCTGCTTTGACTTGGCTTCAAGCTCGGCTTTTAGCGCATTTACAGCAGCTAAATTTTCATTTTCAAATTTTATCTTTATCTGTGCTTCAAGCTCGCTTTGCCTAAGCTTTAAGGCCTCAGCTACTCTAGCGTCAAATTCCGCCTGCTTAGCTTCAAGCTCCTTTTGCTTTGCGTTTAGCTGCTCTAAATGCGTCTTATACTGCTCTCTTTTGGCCTCAACCTCTTTTTCAAAATTCTTTTTTTCGGCGGCTAATTTTTGGTTAAATTCCTGTTCGACTTGGCTTTTAAAAGCCGAATTTACATCTACATCAAACCCGCAGTTTGGGCATTTTACGCTATCTTTCATTTATAGTCTCGTCTTCATCTTTTCAAATTCATCCTGCACGACTTTCTGATTTGGCTCGTTTGTCATCTTGTCTATCGCATCACCCCAGATGCTAATCACTATAATAGCAATACTTGAAGCTACAAATCCCGGCAAAATTTCATAAACATAAGAATTTAGCCCAAAAGCTATCCAAGCAAGCACTGTTATGCCGCCGACTATCATGCCTGCAAGTGCCGCCAGAGCGCTCATGCGCTTATAATAAAGACTAAACAAAAGCACAGGTCCAAAACTAGCCCCAAATCCGGCCCAAGCGTTACCTACCACTCCCAGCACGGTATCGGTTGAGCCAAACGCCAAGAGTGTTGCCACTAAAGCAACTGCAACTACGGCATATCTGCCAAATATCACCTGCGTCTTTTCATCGACCTCTTTTTTATAAAATGCAAGAATAAAGTCCTTCGTAACAGAGCTTGCGCTTACTAAAAGCTGGCTTGAAATCGTACTCATAATCGCCGAAAGCACCGCAGAGATGATAACTCCTACGATAAATGGATGAAACAGCGTCTCCCCAAGCTTTAAAAATACGGTTTCAGAGTCTTTTAAAGGCATGCCAAGCTGACTATAATAAACAAAGCCTATAAGCCCGCTCATGATAGCGCCAATGAGCCCAAGCGCCATCCAGCCGATACCTATCCTGCGCGCCTGAGCAAGCTCGCTAGAGCTTCTTATCGCCATAAAACGCACTATAATATGAGGTTGTCCAAAGTATCCAAGACCCCAAGCCATGAGTCCTAGTATGCTTAAAAATGTCTGATTGTGAAATAAATTCAAGTGGTTTTCGCCGTATTTGTTAATCTCGCTCCAAAGGCTCGCTCCACTTGGGATTTCGATATTAAAAAACGCAACGGTAGGGACTAAAATAAGCACTAAAAACATAAGCGAACCTTGAAAAGCATCGGTTATCGCAACCGCTCTAAATCCGCCAAAAAAAGTATAAAACACAACGATAAATAGCGTAAATATCGCTCCTATCTTAAAATCAAGCCCGAAAAAACTCTCAAAGCTCTTGCCGCCCGCGATGATACCGCTACTTACGTAAAGAGTAAAAAATACAAGTATAACCACACCTGAAACTATACGTAAAATTTTTGTGTTGTCTTTAAAGCGGTTTTCTAAAAAATCAGGAATCGTTATACTGTCGCTTGCAACCTCAGTATATACTCTAAGCCTTTTAGCCAAAAATAGATAGTTACAATACGCACCTATGGTTAGTCCAATGGCTATCCAGACGTTTGCGATACCCGTAGCATAAAGTGCACCGGGCACTCCAAGCAACATCCAACCGCTCATATCGCTAGCTCCTGCGCTAAGAGCCGTTACAACCGGTCCTAGTCTGCGATTATCCAGCAAGTACTCGCTCATATTTGCGTTTTTGTTATAAGAATACTTACCGACAAACAATAAAAATCCAAAATAAAGAGCAATAGCAAGATATGCGCCAAATTCCATAAAACAAGCCTTTTGGTTAAATTTAAAGCGATATATTAACATTAAATTTATTAAAATTTAAAAATTTACCCTCTTAAATTTGCTCGCGTGAGCTGAAATTTCACACTAAAACAGTATCAATTAAGCAAAAAAATATCAATTTTTTTGTATATTTGACATTTACGTTTCATTAAAGGCAACCAAATTGAACGAGAAATTTTTCAAACTTCTTTTTTTCCTAACCATAGTCTGCGTCGGTGTTTATTTTACCTACCCTACCGAGCTTAACGCAACTCAGCGCTTAGCATATCTGCAAAGTTACAAAACAACTCTCATACTAACCGCAGGCGGTATAACCATAGGCATAGTACTTGGATTTTTCCTTGCGTTTTTACGCTTCTTAAAGATCAAGCCGCTTACATTTATCATAGATGAATACATCGACATCTTGCGCGGCACTCCGCTCATGCTCCAGCTTATGGTTTTTGCGTTTATTATACTTGTTTCGTTTGAAAATTTATACGCAGCCATTGTAGCTCTTGGATTAAATAGCTCCGCATACGTCGCAGAAATCGTTAGAAGCGGTATTGCTAGCGTAGATAGAGGACAGATGGAAGCGGCTCGCGCTATGGGACTTGACTACTCAACCTCAATGGGACAAATCATAATCCCTCAAGCGACAAAAAACATCTTGCCAGCACTTGCAAACGAGTTTATATCTCTTTTTAAAGAAACATCCATCGTAGGCTTCATAAGCGTAGCCGATATCACGATGCAAAGCAGAAGCTTTCAATCGGTTCTTTACAACCCAAAGCCGCTTATATTTGCGGGCGTGGTTTACTATACAAGCGTTAAAATTTTTTCGTATTTGGCTAAAAAGCTTGAAGAGAGGCTAAATAGACATGATTGAGATTAGAAATTTAAACAAAAACTACGGCGATCTGCAGGTTTTAAAAGATATTAGCGTAGATATCAAACAAGGCGAAGTAATAGCCATCATCGGACCAAGCGGCGGGGGTAAAAGTACATTTTTACGCTGCATAAACCGCCTTGAAGAACCTACAAGCGGACATATCAAGATAAATGGCGAAGACATACTGAGCAAAAAAGCCGATATAAACAAAATTCGCCAAAAGATAAGCATGGTTTTTCAGCATTTTAATCTATTTGCAAACAAAAACGTCCTAGAAAATTTAACTCTGGCTCCGATTAAAGCGGGAATTTTAAGCAAAACGGATGCGGAAAAAAGAGCCGACGAGCTTCTTAAAAGCGTAGGATTGCTTGATAAAAAATACGCCTTCCCTCACAAACTTTCAGGCGGACAAAAACAACGCATAGCCATAGCCAGAGCGCTTGCGATGAATCCTGACGTGATACTTTTTGACGAGCCGACCTCAGCGCTTGATCCGGAGATGATCGGAGAAGTTCTTGATATCATGAGAGATGTTGCGGCCAAAGGCCTAACTATGCTTGTAGTTACTCACGAAATGGGCTTTGCAAGAAATGTGGCAAACCGTATATTTTTCATGGACGGGGGCAAAATTACCGTAGATGATACACCTAAAAATATCTTTGAAAATCCACAAAATCAAAGACTAAAAGAATTTTTAGGAAAAGTGTTAAATCATTAATTTTAAAGTATTATAATTACGCAAATTTCATTAAGGAGAGTTAGATGAAAAAATTATTCGCACTGCTTTTGGCGGGCTTAGTTAGCCTTGGCGCTACCGAACTTAAAGTAGGAACAGCAGCAAACTATCCACCGTTTGAGTTTATCGACGATCAAAACAAGATTGCAGGTTTTGATATAGATCTGATGGATGCGCTTTCTAAAAAAGTAGGGTTTAAATACCAGTTCGTAAATATGAATTTCGACGGACTTATCGTTGCTCTTAAAACAGGCAAAATAAACGTGATCGCAAGTGCGATGAGCGCAACTGATGAAAGAAGAAAATCTATTGATTTTACCGACGCTTACTATTTAACTGAAAATATATACCTTCGTAAGAAAGGCAATGACGCTATAAAAGACAAAGAGAGCTTAAGCGGTAAAAAAGTAGGTGTGCAGCTTGGCACTGTTCAAGAGATGGCGGCAAAAGAGATAAAAGGAGCTAAAGTAACTCCAGCCGAAGAGACCGTAAGTCTAACGCTTGGACTAAAAACAGGCAAGCTTGACGCGGTGATATTTGACAGCTCTATAGGATACGGATACCTTAAGAAAAATCCTGATCTGGAAGAATTTCATAAAGAATCAGACGGAAGCGAAGGATTTTCTATAGCTTTTGATAAAGACAAAAATTTAGATCTGATAGAGAAGATAAATGCCGCTTTAAAAGAGCTTAAACAAGACGGCACTTACGATAAATTACTAGAAAAATACGATCTTAAATGATAACCCCTCACGCAATTTTTAAACTCAAATTTAAAAGTTGCGTGGCTCTTTTTGTTTTTTTACTTATTCCTACTTTCGCTTTAGCCGATCAAAAAGTAATCGCAACCTTTGTCAAAAAGATAAACGAGGATACTTTTGTTTTTAAGATAAATCCTATAAAATCAGCTCCGTGTAAGCTTTACGGTATCGAAATTTATAAACCAAAAAAATGCATAGACGATGAAAAACAGCTAGAAGAATTTAATAAATTTTACGAAGATGAAATTTATAAATTTATAAAACCCGGAAGAAATTTTTACATTGAAGCCAAACAAAATTTAGGCGATAGATGGCTTTGCGAAGTAAGCGATAATAGCAGAATTTTAAACAAAACTCTAGTAAAAAACGCTCTAGCCAAACCAAAAAACAAAGAATATAAAAAAATCAAAGTAACTTCAAGCAGAATAAAAGATAAATTTCCCGAAATTTTCGAGTGCTTCCAAAGCGGCAAGAAGCCCGAAGCAAAACCAAAAGAAGATAGCGAGCAAGAGATATTGTGGGACGAAACACAAGAAGAAGAGGAAAAACCAAAAATTCAAATAGAGTTTAAAGAGGCAAATGAATGAAAAACATACTTATCATAGCAGGATCTGATAGCGTCGGAGGAGCCGGTATTCAGGCTGATATCAAGACCTGCGAAGCCTTTGGCTGCTACAGCGCAACGGCGATCACCGCTCTTACTGCGCAAAACACCGACGGAGTAAGCGCTATCAGTGAGGTTTCGAGCGAATTTTTAAACGCACAGCTTAAAATGATAACCGACGAGCTTAAGATAGATGCGATCAAAGTCGGAATGCTCTTTAATAAAGAGCTTATCTTATGCGCCAAAGGCTGGATAGAGCGTCTTAATGTGCCAACGGTTATTGATCCTGTCTGCGTTGCAAAATCGGGAGCAAAGCTACTTAAAGATGACGCGATAGACGAGCTAAGAGAGCTTTTAAATCTAGCAACGATAGCCACTCCAAACATATACGAAGCGCGTGTTTTAAATATCGATACTTCAAATTTGCCATGCGACATCATCTTTAAAAGAACTGTAGTTGATGAAATTTGCGAAGATACCTTGCATACAAAAGCCGGCGAGATAATTAAATTCCAAGAGGAGTTAATAGAGCCAAAGATAATGCATGGAGCCGGATGCAGCTTTGCCAGTGCGCTTGCTTGCGCTCTTGCATTAGGAAACGACACGAAAGAGGCGATCAAAATCGCTAAAAAATTCATCTTAAACTCTATAAAATCAGCACACACAAGCAAATTCGGCGTGAGAATTTTAAATCACAAAGCAGGATTTAATGGCTGAAATTTATGCGATTAGCGATGATATTTTAACTCCTGATGATACTATCTTAGAGCAAACTCGTGAAATTTTAGAATGCGGGATAAAACATTTTCAATATAGAAGCAAAAAAGCCGTTAAAGATGAAAATTTAGTACGCAAGCTGCTAATGCTTTGCGATGATTTCGGAGCGAAATTTATCATAAACGACGATGTGGCTTTTGCTAAAAAAATCGGAGCAAAATGCGTTCATATCGGTAAAGACGACGGCGACATAAAAGCCGTGCGAGAAATTTTAGGCAAAGATGCATTTATCGGTGTAAGCTGCTATAACGACGTGAATTTGGCTCTTAAAGCACAAGACGCAGGAGCAAGCTACGTGGCTTTTGGAAGCGTATTTGCAAGCTTAACAAAACCCACTGCTGCAAGATGCTCGCTTGAAACGATAATGCAGGCTAAAGAAATTTTAGATATACCCATTTGCGCTATCGGCGGTATAAACGCTCAAAATATCGATAGAATTTTAGCTCTTGAAATAGATCTCATCGCCATTATCTCAGCTCTTTACAAGCCTGAAAGCATAAGCGAAAATTACAGAAATTTAAGCAGGTTTTTGTAGTTTTAATCTTTAGACCAAAGTCACAAAGAAAGTTTTACCGATTTATGCATTAAGGCAAGCTAATTTAATTAGCCATTAAACGCAGTTTAGTTCAAATTTGGAGCGCGTTCGCAAGGTCAAAAAATCTTGAACATATATTAAAAAATCCAAAGAAGCAGTATTTTAAGCCGATATTTATAAAACGATGATGCAAGCAAGCCTATTTAACATCATTTTACCAAGCCGAATGTCAAATTTACCAAACGGCTTGGAACGAGGTTAAATTTACCTACTTTGCTTCATCTTATTGCGCCAACTGCAAATTTCTTTATTACCTTCCCTGCAAGCCTTTCCGACGATATCCTCAAAAGTAAAGCAAGCCTCTCTATTATTTAGCTTGCAAGCTTTATATATATATTCCATTATTTTATTGTCATCTTTTTCTACAAGAGGCAAAGCCTGCAAGCAACCGTTGCTATATCCGTATTCGCAAGCTTTATCATAATAATAAAGCATTTTTTCAGGATCGTTTTTATGAGCGTTCGCCGCCATATAGCAAGAGTGCGGATCTTTGTTTTCGCAAGCTATCTCCTCGCTTGTGGTTTTGCCTAGCTTTTCGCAAGCCTTGCTTTTTCTGTTGTGTTTGCAAGCGATAGAAAATAGCTCGCTTGCCTTTTTCTCATCTTTCATGCCGTATTTGTCGCTTTCATAAAGCTCTCCTAAGCTGCCGCAAGCTTCCGGATACTTATCAGGGCAAATTTTCTCTAAAACTTCTTTGCCTTTTTTGATATCTTTTTTCACACCTATACCATCGGTGTAAAAAAAGCTCACCATAGGGCACATACTATACACTCCTCTTTCACACAAGCCGTTATAGACCTCAAACGCCTTTTCATAATTCTTCTCTACGCCCTGACCGTAGTAGTACATATAAGCAAGATAAGTGCAAGCATCCTCGTCCTTGCCGAGTTCACAACCCTTTTTTGCATACTTAAACGAAGTTTCAAAATCCTTTTTGTCATACGCAGAGACTGCGAGCTTACCGCAACTTGCAGCGTCATTCGCCTTGCAAGCCGCTTCACGTTTTTCTTTAAGCTCTTTTGCGTAACCCTTTTCGCAGCACATTTTGTCTTGATCATTTAAGTCGCAACACAATCTATAATACATAATAGCCTTTTGCGGATCGCTTGCTATGCCCGGTCTTCCGAAATCATAATGAGAGCCAAGCTGTTTGCAAGACGACCAAACCTTATCCTTTACGCAAGCTTCGTGCTCAAACGGGATAGACTCTCTAAATTTACTGTCTATTCTTAACTCGTTTGCTATTGATGCGTTAGTTCTTGCATGAGCCGATAGTGCAAGAAGTGCGGCAAAAACGATAAAAACAACTTTTCTCATGACAGCCTCCTAGTATGAAATTTATCCACCACAATTATACTAGGCTTTTTCTAAAAATATTAATATAAATAATTTTTTTACCTAATTTTATATAGTTACATTAATTTTAGTAACAATATTTAGAGTTTGAAATTATCGTTATTATTGAGCGAATTTAAAATTTTTAGGCTTAAATTTTACCCGCAAATATCGAGTGAAGCGCAAGCTCCTCGCCCCAAACGTTTTTATGCTTCTCAATACTTTTTTTAATAGCGCTTATAAGATAAAGCACATCGTCTTTAGTATGCGTATAGTGCAGGCTCACTCTAACCCAGCCGGGCTTTTTATCAAAGGTTTGATTGTCTTTTAAATTTAGTAAATCATGCCCGTAAGGTCCTGCACAAGCACATCCGGCACGGGTTTGTATGCTGTAGTCATTACTAAGAGTTGCTGCAAAATCATAAGGCGAAACGCCTTTAACATTAAACGCAAATATCGGCACGCGAGCCAAATTTTTAGGCGAGTAACAAATCACGTCATCGATATTTGCAAGCTCTTTTGCAAAAAGCTCGTTTAATTCATCTTCACGCTCTTTAATGCGCTCAAATCCGATCTCATTTCTAAGCTTGTAGGCCAAATTCGCCCTTATCATCTGAATTATCCCCGGAGTGCCGCCCTCTTCTAGCCGCTCGAAATTCTTTACAAATTGATGACTCGTCCTGCTTACGTAAGCCACCGTTCCACCGGCCGCAAAAGTAGGCTCAAAGTTATCTATAAGCGATTTTCTAATCGCCAAAAGTCCGCAGCTTCCGACCCCGCCAAGCAGCTTATGAGGCGCTAAAAACAGCGCATCAAAGTAATTGCAATCCACATTGGCATAAGCGCTAATGCTTGACGCATCAAGCGCAAGCACTCCGCCGTGAGCTTTAATCATCTCATAAATTCTTTTATAATCGCCAATAACACCCGTAACGTTTGAAGCTGCGCTAAAAGAGGCGATAATCTCGCGGTTTTTATTCATCTCAAGCACACGCTCAAACATCGTAAAGTCAATCCCTCCGCTCTCATCAAGCCCTATTCTAACGACATCACACATCCCTTCGCGAAAGCTAACTTCGTTTGAATGGTGCTCGTAAGGTCCCACGATAACTAAAGGCAGGTTTGAAAGCGCCTTTATACGGTATCTCTCGCGTGTTTTTGGAGGTATGTATATACCCATAATCTCTTGAAATTTCTTGATGGCAGCACTTGCTCCGCTTCCGCAGCCAATGAGATAAAACTCATCGTTAAGGTCAAGCAAATTTTTAAGCTCGCTTCTTGCGTTTTCGTATCTGCGCTGGGTTAAAATGGCGTTTGAGGAGCTGTCGGAATGTGTATTAGCATAGGTTTTTAGAAATTTTAAAACTTCTTTTTCGATAGGCCCATAAGCAAGCCCCGAAGCGGTATAATCAAAATAATAAATTCCGTCTTTTAAAATGATATTTTTTCTAACTTCATCCAAATTCAGCACACTATCGCCTTAGTTTTTAAAAGTGATTATAACCAAAAGTGTGCTAAAATGGGCTAAAAAGGAGAACAAATCCATACGTTAAAATCCTCTTATAAACGCTTCAAACACCTTGATATACATGAGCTTATAAATTTCCATTGCGTTTTTGACGCTCATGATATAAGTGCAAATTTTTACGATATTTTTGAGGCGATTGAGGTTTGTATAGTAAGAAAATTTCAAAATTTAAAACCAAAATTTAGCTTTAACACTCCGCTTAAAAACGAACTTAGCCTTGCACTAATGCGCCTTGCAAAAAGCGATAGAAAGCGGTTTAATATCCATAAAATTTTCTCCCAACAAGTTGCCAAACGAGTTTACAAAGAGCTTTTTGAAAGAGAGCTCATAAGTGTTGAAAAGAGCCTTGAAAAACCTATAAAAGCACCAAAAGGACAGCTTTTAAAAAAGCATTTAAGAAGATATCAGGTAGAGGATAAAATACGTTTTAGCGATAATTTCACTAGATTTTGGTTTAGATTTATAGAGCCAAATTTAAGCCTGCTTGAAGAGGCTAAATTTGATAACGTTATGCGAGATATAAGGGCGAATTTCGATGATTATGCAAGCTTTGGATTTGAGCTTGTTTGCAGGGAGCTTTTAGCGCACAAATTTGGCGTAGAATTTGATAGAGTAAGCAGCCTGTGGACAAGAGAGGTTGAGATCGATCTGTTTTTAAAAATTAACGAGCAGATCATAGTCGGAGAGGCGAAATTTAAAGAGCATAAGATATGCAAAAATGTGCTAAATTTGCTTGCTAAAAAATGTGGCAGATTGCAGCTTGAACCGTATAAATTTGCGTTTTTTTCAAAGAGCGGCTTTAGCAAAGAGCTTGAGAGATTAAAAGACGAGCGAGTAATGCTTTTTGATATGAAAGATTTTGAGGAGCTGATAAATGGATGAAAAAACAAGCATACAAGACGGCTTAAAAAGCCTGATAGAGCAGACTTATCTAATCGAGCAAGAGTATAAAAACCTCACGAATTCATACTCAAATTTGCAAAATTTCATAAAAGAGATCGTGGAAATTTTGCCTACCGCCATCTGGGTGATAGATGAAAAGGGCGAAATTTTCTTGCAAAACTCAGAAGCACTTAAAATTCCAAAGCTTTTAAATTTAATCGATGAAAACAGCGAAGAGATAGAGCTACACGGTCAAATTTATCTCATAAAAACTACTCAAAAAAACGGCAAAAAAATCATCTCGGCAACAGACATAACAAAAGAAAAGCGAACAGAGCGACTAGCCTCCATGGGACAGGTTGCCGCCCACTTAGCTCACGAGATAAGAAATCCCATAGGTTCGATCTCGCTTCTAACTTCAACCCTTTTAAAGCGAGCCGATGAAAAAACAAAGCCCGTAGTAAGCGAGATTCAAAGGGCTATTTGGCGAGTAGAGCGTATCATTAAAGCAACCCTGCTCTTTACAAAGGGGCTTAGCATAAATCCTAGCGTGTTTAATTTTAACGAATTAAAAAGCGAATGCGAGGAAGCCATAGCTTATTACGCTTATTCAAAAGATATAAATTTCAACTTAAATTTTCCAAACGCTTACTATAATGGCGACAAAGACCTGCTTGCGATAGTCTTTCAAAATATGCTTTTTAACGCGATTGACGCGATTGAGCAAGGCGATGATGAAAGCGGGGAGATAAGGCTTGATTATGAAAAAACAGCCGAGGAACATCGCTTCGTCATATTTGATAGCGGAGTAGATATAGCAAATGCGCAAATCGTCTTTGAGCCGTTTAAGACGAGCAAGCTTAAAGGAAACGGGCTTGGGTTGCACCTGTGCTTGCAGATCATAAACGCACACAAAGGAAGTATCGAAATCATGCTAAATCCGAAGCGATTTTGCATAAATTTGCCTATTTACAAGGCAAAAAGCGAGTAAATTTATAAAATTTGAAAGGCAAAAATGAAACTCGATAGAAAAATTTTAGACGAATTAGAAATTTGGCACGAAGAGCTAAAACCACTTAAGATGAGCGAGCTTTTTAAAAACGGCAGCAAGAATATCGTCTTCGTAAGCGTAGATATGATAAATGGCTTTTGCCGTGAGGGCGCGTTATCTAGTCCAAGAGTGGGCGCTATAGCTAAAAATTTGGCAGATACATTTAAAAGAGCGCACGATAAATTTGGCTTTAAAAATTTCATCCTGATCCAAGATAACCACGGTGAAATTTCAAGCGAATTTGACGCTTTCCCGCCACATGCGATAGCAGGAACGAGCGAGGCTGAGACGATAGATGAGCTTAAAAATTTAAGCTTCTTTGATGAGATGAAAATTTATTATAAAAACTCGATAAGTTCGGCGTATTGCGAAGGATTTAACCGCTTTTTAGAGCAAAATCCAAATGTGAATACCTTTGTCATCTTTGGCGACTGCACCGATCTTTGCGTTTATAACCTCGCCCTTCACATCAAGCTAAGCGCAAACGAAAAAAACATCAAACGCGAAGTCATCGTAGTAAGTGATCTGGTACAAACCTACGACGCACCTTGGCATAACGGCGATTTTTATCATCTGGTGTTTTTACGACATATGCAAATAGCGGCAAATATAAAAGTTGTCAAGTCTCTTAAATAAATTTAGGCGAATTTAAACAAAGCCGACCCGCAAGCCGCTTGTTCTAGCATTAAAAAAGAATTTCAAAAAGGCTTACTTTAGCATTTTGATAATGAACGCGCAAGCCTTCAGTATCCTTTAGCTCGGTAAGTCCAAGGAAGCAAAATCCGCACTTTTGATAATGCTTAATAAGCCCTAAATTTTTGCTAACCGTATCAAGCCTGATAAAATTTTTACTATTTTTTAGAGCATACCCTTTAGCCCAATCTACTATATGCCAAACTAAATTTTGTCCTCTAAAGCTAGGATTTGCCACGATAAGATGTATATATGGCGGCATCGGCGTTTCTTTCTTGCCAAATTTGAGCGTCATCAAAGGTTATCGCCCAAATGCAAGCTATTTTGCCCTCTATTTTTATATTAAACCGCCTATTTTCTTTGATCTCGGTCTCTAAAACTCGCGACCAAATTTCGGCCAAGGAGTAGCACCTTTTATTCTTTAAAACTTAACCGCCTCGTCATAAAGATATAAAATGTCGCCTACATCGTCTTTTGAACTGTTTTGTATAGTCACTGTTTATACTGCTAAGCTATTTACCTTTTCTTCAAAATTATCGCTTACTACAAATTCCGTGTTATAAACTAAAATTTGATTTTGCGCGGGGTTAGCTATCTTTATGATTAGACTTTTATTGTTCTTTTCAACTCCATTGCGGTGATCTTGCTGAGCTAGGCGGTAGATATTTGTTATCATATCCTTGCTAAGGCTTACCATGTCCAAATTTAGCTCAAGCGGTGTTAAATTTCTAGGCTTTTCTTTTAAATTTGAGCCGTTAGAGCAGTTTTGATAGCTTCCGTTGCCGTTAAAATTTCGCTTCTTAAAGGTTCGCGCCTTGAAATTCATATCTTTAGCGTCCTCAAGACTAACCATCTCGATAAGCCTTATACGGTTGAACTGTCCGTCTCGAGAGAAATTTATCTTAAAGGCGTAAGGAGTCTCATAAACTGCATTTCCAAGCTTTTCAAGCTCGGCAAGTTCGCGATCAAATAGCGTTATTTCGATATTTCCGTGAAAATCAAGCACGTTTAAGGTGCCAATTTTCTTGCCGCTATTTTTAGCTATCCTCGTGCTGATATCTTCGATCTTTCCAACCACAAGCAGCTCCGCACTCTCGCCGACACTTTCAAATTCCGAGCTTAAAGTGTAGCTTATCTCGTCAATTTGCGCCTTAAAGTCCTGCAAAGGATGACCCGAAAGATAAATTCCCACGCTATCTCTTTCGTATAAAAGCCTCTCTTTTAGCTCAAATTCCGTATCTTCCGCTAGCAAATTTACCTTCACGTTATTCATGCTCTCATCTTCGCCAAAGAGGCTTTCCGCGCTATTTTTCTTGATCTGCGCAGCACTTTTGCAAGCTTCCATTATATTATCAAGGTTATTAAACATCATCTTTCTAGTAAAGCCAAAAGTATCAAAAGCGCCTGATTTTATGAGGCTTTCAACAACTCTTCTATTTACCCTAAAGCTGTCTATACGCGAAACAAAATCATCAAGCTCTTTAAATTCTCCATTTTTACGCTCCTCAATGATATTTTCTATCGCTGCACCGCCAACGCCTTTAATCGCTCCAAGGCCGTAAATAATAGCGTCGCTTCCATTTTCGCTAACAACGCTAAATTCTTGCATAGAGCGATTTATGCAAGGAGGAAGTATGGATATGTTCATACGCTTTGTTTCGTCGATGTATTTTGCGATTTTATCCGCGTTATCTTCCTCGCTCGTTAAAAGAGCCGCCATAAATTCGGCAGGATAATAGGTCTTTAGGTATGCGGTTTGAAAGGTGATAAATGCGTAAGCGGCGGAGTGAGATTTATTAAAGCCATATCCTGCAAATTTTACGATAAGATCAAATAGCTCATCGGCCTTTGTTCCGTTTAGCCCCTTTGCAACCGCACCTTCTACGAACTGCCCTTTGAGCCTATCCATCTCCTCTTTTATCTTTTTACCCATTGCACGGCGCACCAAGTCCGCACCTCCAAGGCTAAAGCCGCCTATGGTTTGAACTATCTGCATGACCTGCTCTTGATAGACGATGACGCCGTAAGTTGGCTCAAGTATAGGCTTAAGCTCTTTAAATGCGTATGAAATTTCAGCCTCTCCGTGCTTACGCTTAACGAAATCATCAAGCATGCCGCTTTCCATAGGACCGGGACGATAAAGAGCAAGCATCGCCACGATATCCTCAAAGCAGTCAGGCCTTAGGCTAAATCCAAGCTTTCTCATGCCGTCACTTTCCACCTGAAACAGTCCTATCGCTTGTCCGCTTTGAATCGTTTTATAAACTTCAGGATCGTTTATATTTATCTGCTCCCAGATGATATCCTTACCAAAACGATTTTTGATAAGCTTTATAGCGTTATTAATAACCGTTAGGGTTTTAAGTCCAAGGAAGTCAAATTTGATAAGATCCACATCCTCAAGATATTTTAGACTATATTGCGTTACAAAGTGATCTTCGGCACTATTTGGCTGTCGAAACAGCGGGGCTTTATTCCAAAGTTCCTCGTTTGAGATAACAACTCCCGCCGCGTGCATACCCGCGTTGCGGTTTAGTCCCTCTAAATCAAGTGCAAATTTCCAAATTCTAGCCGCATTTGCGTTTTTATCGATGAGCTCTTTTATCTTTGGCTCTTTTTCAAAAGCACCCTCAAGAGTTATTCCAAGCTCATCAGGTATAAGCTTTGCCATTGCGTCAGCCTCGGCATAAGGCATATTGCAAACCCGCGCGACATCGCGGATGACGCCTTTAGCAAGCAATTTACCAAACGTTATAACCTGAGCTACGTTAAATTTACCGTATTTTTCGATCACATAATCAATTATCTCGCCTCTTCTATCCTGACAAAAATCCACGTCAATATCGGGCATGCTTACGCGCTCGGGATTTAAAAACCTCTCAAAAAGCAGGTTGTAAGGTATAGGATCAATATCGGTTATCCTAAGACTATACGCCACCAAGCTTCCGGCAGCCGAACCACGTCCGGGACCCACCGGCACGCCGCGCTTCTTAGCCTCCCTTATAAAATCCCAAACGATCATCATGTAGCCCGGAAAATTCATCTTATTGATGATATCTATCTCGACCTCAAGGCGCTTTTTATACTCTTCATGCTTTTCTTTAGGCACAAATTTAAGCCGCTCGGCAAGACCGTTTCTACACTCATACTCAAAAAACACCGAGTCGTTTGCAAAGCTGTAGCGATTGTCAGGCTCCGGCAGACTTAGTCCTCGCTCGGCTGCGCATTCAAGGGTAAATTTAAAATTCGGAGGTGTAGCGTCGCCAAGCTTTATCTCAAGATTGCATTTATCGGCAATCTCTTGCGTGTTTGCTATAGCTTCAGGGATATCGGCAAAAAGCTCGCTCATCTGAGCCGGAGTCTTAACGTAAAACTCATGCACGCTATGGCGCAAGCGGTTTGGATCATCAAGCAGTTTGTTCATCGCGATACACATGAAAACTTCGTGCGCGTCGGCTCTTTGCTGAAACGTATAGTGCGTGTCGTTAGTGGCGATTATCTTGATGTCAAGCTCTTTTGCTATACGTAAAATTTGATCATCAATCCTACGCTGATCACCGATACCGTGGCGCATGATCTCAAGATAAAAGTCCTCGCCGAAAATTTCCTTATACTCGCGCGCCACTTCAAGCGCTTTTTCATATCCACCCGCTCCGTAGCGCAAATTTCGTTCGCTTTCGTTTAGATGCCAATTCACCTCGCCTTGAAGGCAAGCGGAGCTACATATCACACCTTCGCTATGCTCTCTTAGCAGTTTTTTATTGATACGAGGATAGTAATAAAAACCCTCTATATAGCTCATCGAGCTTAGATACATCAAATTTTTATAGCCGATCTCGTTTTTAGCAAAAAGACACAGGTGAAAGCGCTGCTTTGAGCTTTTGTCGCCCACATCTTCGCTGTTGTGTATATAGGCTTCTAGCCCGATTATCGGCTTTATGCCCTCGCCCTTCATCGTCTTGTAAAAATCAATCGCGCCAAACATATTTCCATGATCGGTTATGGCTACCGAGCTTACGCCTTGTTTTTTAAGCGTCTTGGCAAGCTCTTTTATCTTGTTGGCTCCATCAAGCAAGGAGTATTCGGTATGCAGATGTAAATGTGTAAAATCGCTCATAATCATTCCTTTATTAGGCTTGATTTTACAAAATAGTAGCTTTTAGAGCGCTTTTATATGGCTTATATTTTCTTTAAAGGCTTCAAGTAAATTTGATAAAGTGTCGCATTTTGCTTCGTTTAAACCGAGTTTTTTAGCTAGAAATTTATAGTGAATTTTTGCACCGTCTTTTAAATTCACAGCAGGCGCATTTGAAGTTTTTGATAGCTTTTTATCTCCGCTTTTAAGCAGGCTGTGATGGATGAAATTTGAGTTTTTGAAATTTAATCCAAGCAAATTTGCCGTATATTTTTGAGCTGCCGAACACTCAAGCAGATCCTCTCCGCGCACGAGCAAATTTACTCCAAGCTGCTCGTCATCAACGAGGCTTGCAAGGTTATAAGCGGCAGTGCCGTCTTTTTTATATATCATAAAATCACCCATATTTTGAGCTAAATTTATCTTTTTGTTTTGACTTAAATTTATAAGCTCAAATTTTGTGCCGTCATAGCCAACCTCTATCATCTCCTCGCTATCTACGTGAAGTCTGACGCAGGTTTTATCCAGAGTAAATTTTAGATTTTTGTTTAGGCAAATTTGTTTATAGATGCCGTTTTCAAATGAATTTATCATCGAATGAGAGCACTCGCAAGCATAGCAAACTCCTAAATTTTCAAGTCTATTAAGCGCATTTTCATAACTTGAAGCTCTAAATTTAGAGCTAAATTTTGTCTCAAATTCAGCCACCGAGCTGGCTCCGCCGTCAAAGTCGATACCAAGCATATCAAGCACGCTAAAGATGTTTTCGGTATATTGGCTTTTGTATCTCACAAGATCGTAATCATCAATACGAAGGTGCAAAATTCCGTCAAAAGCACGTGTAAAAAGATAGGTTAAAAGAAAGTTATATACGTTTCCGGCGTGAAGAAATCCACTTGGAGTAGGAGCTATACGAGAGATAATTTGAGAATTCATCTAGAATAGTCAAGACTTATGAAATTTTAAAAATAAAAAAGAAAATTTAATCACATAAATTTAAAGCCGCCCAAGCGAGCGGCTAAATTTTAATCTTTCGGGCGAGCTTCATTGACTCTTAAAGTTCTACCGCCGATCTCTTTATCGTTTAGTGCCTCTATCGCTTTTGCGCCTGCAGCGTCATCCATCTCGACAAATCCAAATCCCTTTGAGCGATCCGTCTCGCGATCTCTTACTATCTTTGCGCGTTTTACTTCGCCAAACGGCGAAAAAGTATCCTTAAGTTCTGCCTCAGTCATGCGATATGACAAGTTACCGACGTAAATATTCAAAGTAACATTTCCTTAAATTCAAATTTCCGATAAAATCGGTTGTCTGATAATACCTGAATTTGCAAAAAATAGCTAGTAAATTTACCCTTTAAGATAAATTTCGTCAAATTTTACCCAACAAACAAAAGACCTTCTTTTACATCTTTATAAATTTGCTCACCACAAAGATTTCTAACCAGCTCAAGAGCAAATTCCATAGCCGTAGCAGGTCCGCGAGAAGTGATGATGTTGCCGTCTTTTACTACATTTTGTGAGCTTATATAGCCGTCTTTACCAACTTTTGCTTCAAAGCCGGGATAACAAGTGTAACTTTGTTTTATAATGCCTGCTTTTGCCAAAGCCATAGGCGCTGCGCAAATGGCTGCCACAAATTTGCCGTTAAGATCAAATTCTTTTAAAACGGCTTTAATCCTATCGCTATCAGCCAAATGCTGAGCGCCCGGCAAGCCGCCCGGAAGCACTATCATATCAAACTCGCTCTCGGAAATTTTGTCTAAAGTAGTATCGGCATGAACTTTTACTCCGTGAGCTCCTGTTAAAATATCTGCATCAAGTCCTACAAATTTCGCCTGAACTCCGGCTCTTTTTAGTATATCAATAATGGTTATCGCTTCTATCTCTTCAAAGCCATTTGCAAGCATTACAGCAACTTTTTTCATATTTACTCCTTTTAATTTTTGTGAAATTTTATATTATTTTATCAAATATATGTTACAATTATTCAACTTTTTACCAGAAAGGAATTCGCAATGGAAGTAAAGATAACTTATTGTAACTCTTGAAACTACAGACCGACAGCTTCTCGTGTAGAAGAAAAAATTTTAGAACAAGTCCCTGGCGCATCGGTAAGTAAAGTCGTAGGAGATAGCGGCAATTTCATCATTGAAGTGAACGGTAACGTGCTATACTCCAAAAAAGACTTAATAGGAACATCGGTAAATGCGCTTCCCAATCATGACGAAATAATGGAAATAGTAGAGCGTATAAAGGCACTTTGATAAATCATTAGTCAAAGTCAAATTTGGCTTTGACTATTTTGTTTTTGCGATATCTTAATTTATTAGAGAACTCAAAAAGATTTTAAATCTTATTTTGTTTTCTTATTATTGTCTCTTCGCATTTGATTCAAAAATTTTCTTTAAAAATATAGTAATGATTAAAATAGCCATTTAGTAAGAATTTCATAATTTTAAAATTAATATTGCGGTACTATGGAGGCTTAAGTTAATAGGTTTTTCTAAAAGCAGAAGCGATTTTAGAAAAACCAAATTATTTTAAGTTGTGCCTTTTGATAATTTTATAAAACACCAAAAGGCTATTTTTAAATTTATTTATTAGCTCGCTCGATATACTCGCCTCTAACGGTATCTACGCGGATAACTTCACCTTCAAGCACGTGAAAAGGAATTTGCACCACAGCGCCGCTTTCAAGCGTAGCCGGCTTCTTACCGCCTTGCGTATCTCCTTTGAAATTTGGTGGAGTTTCAACTATCTTTAGCTCAACTACCTGAGGAACTTCCACGCCGATAGCCTTGCCGTTATGAAAGAGGATATCAACCATCATTCCGTCTATCATCCATTTTTTAACATCGCCCACATCATCATCGCTTATAGCCACCTGCTCGTAAGTAGCGGTATCCATAAACTGGCAATACTCGCCGTCGTCATAAAGATATTGCATCTGTTTTTCTTCTAAATTCGGCTGATCGGCTTTATCTCCGGCGTGAAATGTCTTTTCAAGCACTTTACCGTCTATAAACGACTTAATCTTAGCTCTTACAAAAGCCGCTCCCTTGCCCGGTTTTACGTGTTGATATTCAACTACTTTGTAAGGAATACCGTCTAATTCGATCTTTAAGCCCTTTTTTAAATCGCCCATTGAATATGTCGCCATAAATTCTCCTTATAAATAAACTTGGCGATTATATCAAATTTACAATTATAAAATTATTATTTGAAGCGGAAATTTAGTAGTAAATTTTATAAATATAAAAAGCAAGAAGTGAAATTTAGCGCCAAATTTTAGTTTTGCTTGCTACCGAATTTAAATTTTCCTTCTTTTTTCTTACTGTGATCCATCTGAGAATAAATCTCTCTTGTTAATTGTTCGCCAACACTTGGCTCATCCTCGGGCATTTTTTGAAATTTCTTTTTCTCGACTAAAATTTTCTCAAAATTTTGAGCGCTTTTTTTACGCACTTCACTTTCACAGCCCGCAAACAAAACCGCCAAAAACGTAATATAGAAAAATTTAATCAATAAAAGCCTTTAAATTTAAGATATAACCCCTCAAAAGAGGGGCTAGAATGATCAAATAACAGCGTATTTTGCCCAAACGCAAACATCAAGCTCGTTAAGCTTGCCAAGAGTCTCTTTGGAAACTTTTTCATCTACAAGCACTACCGCAAGCGCAAATCCATGATCGTCGCGTCCAAGACGGAAGTCCGCGATATTTATCTTCTCTTCGGCTAAAATTGCACTTATCTTAGCAATAACGCCAGGAACGTCTGAGTTTTTAAAGATTATCATCTTGCCTTTTGGTTTAAAATCGGTCTTAAAGCCGTTGATATTTACTATGCGCTGCTCGGCTTCGTTAAATACCGTGCCGCTAACTGAAGTGATGCCTTGATCGGTGGTTATTTTAACTGTGATTTTGTTTTTATATCCGCTCTCAGGCACGATAGTAGTATCTGTTAAAATTCCCTTTTCATCGGCGATAAATTGTGCGTTTACATAGTTTATCTTGTCCCCCAGACTCTCTTTTAAAACACCGACTATAGCAAACGTAAGCATTGATTTTATATAGTTGCCCACCTGCCCGTTAGCTTCAACCTTAATAGCCTTAACAGGAGCCTGAGTAAGCTGTGCTCCTAAAAACGACATCTTTGAGATAAGCTCGATGTAAGGCTCTACAAAAGGCGGTAAATCCTCTGTCTTGATAGGTAAATTTAAAGCGTTTGGATAGCTTATGCCTCTAGCTGCACTTATGGCTTGCTCGGCTGCAGCAACTGCGATATTGCTTTGAGATTCAAGAGTATTTGCGCCAAGATGAGGAGTAACGCTTACATTTTCAAGGTCAAGCAAAGGATGATCGGTAGCCGGCTCACGAGAGAATACATCAATACCGGCAAATGCTATCTTGCCGCTTTTTAGTCCGTTATAAAGCGCTTCTTCGTTGTAAAGTCCGCCGCGAGCGCAGTTGATAAGTCGCACACCGTCTTTCATCTTCAAAATTTCATTTTCGCCGATGATATTTGCGGTTTCTTTGGTCTTTGGCGTGTGGATAGTGATAAAATCGCAAGCTAAGATATCATCAAAATCTCTCGTATAAACTCCGCCCATATCAGTTACTTTTGACGGATCGATATACGGATCGTAAGCTATGATCTTCATACCAAAAGACGCCGCCCTAATGGCAACTCTTGAGCCGATATTTCCAAATCCTATGACGCCTAAAGTTTTATTAAAAAGCTCAACTCCATACCACTTCTCGCGCTTCCAAATTCTATCCATTTTAAGGTCGTTATGAGCATAAGGAAGGCTTCTTGCAGCAGCCAACATATGAGCCATAGTCAGCTCAACTGCGGCTATCGTGTTTGCCGTAGGAACGTTCATAGCGATAATGCCTCGCTTCGAGCAACCGTCTATATCAACATTATCTACGCCAACCCCTGCTCTAACGAGAGCTTTTAAATTTTTAGCAGCATTTAAAAATTTCTCATCAATCTCCGTTGAGCTTCTAGTAATAGCCACATCAGCTTCTCCAATGATATTTAAAAGTTCATCTTTTGGCACCGAAGTAGCATCTATTACTTTTATATTTTCTTCTCGGTTTAAAATTTCAAAACCTATTTTATGAATAGCGTCGCATACAATTATCGTTTTCATAACCTGATCTCCTTTATGCTTGAGTGTATATCGTAAGTTTTAAGTTCGTTTATAACACGGTTTAAGACATCTTTATCTTGTGTGTTTAGATAGATTAAATTTGTTGAATTTTGCTTGACTATACTAAAATCAACCGAGACGCTATCAAGAGTTTGGCTAAGACAAAACATAGAGTATATATCGTCTTTATCGATAATCAGTTGATATACACTCTTGGTTTTACGAATTGCTTTGTCTTTAAACTCTATAAATATCTCGTTAGTCGCTAAAATATACTCTTTTTGAGGCAAATTTGCAAGCTCATTCACCCACAAATTTACCTGTTTATTCTCATTTTTTATCTCTGTTTGCTGAATTGTTTCGTTACCCAAATCGCCTTGAGCCAAATTTGCATTTGCATATCTCCAAAGCATAAAGCCTGAAGCGCAAACAAAAATCAACAAGCAGACGACGACAAAGGCAAACAGATGCCGTTTCATTTAAATTTACGACAATTGTTCTTTAATGATATCGCCTAAAGTTACCTTGTCATCGCTATTTATCTCATTTAGCACTTCGCGCTCTTTTTGCTTAGCAAGACGTCTGATACTTAGGCGAATTCTATTTTTTTTCTCGTCGATAAATGCGATTGCAGCTTCGATATTATCATTAATATTAAGCTCTTCAACTTTTACATTACCCATATCTTCTTTACGAATAAGAGCATCGATATTATCGCCAAGCTCTACAAAAATTCCAAATTCTTTAATATCGCGAATTTTGCCGGTCACGATATCGCCGACATTGTATTTTTTAGCGTATTCTTGAACAGGACTTTGCTTTAGATCTTTTAAGCTAAGCGAAATTTTTTGCTCGGCATTGTCGATCTTAACGATCTTAACTTCAATCTCATCGCCAACTTTAAACATATCTTTGCACTTATCATTTCTATCCCATGAAGCATCTTCGTTGTGAAGCAATCCTTCAACCGCTCCTATCTTAACAAAAGCTCCAAAATTTGTAACCGTAGTAACAGTACCTTTTACCACATCGCCTTCTTTAAATTTAGCTTTAAATTCATCAAAAGGTTTTGGCAAAAGATTTTTTAAACTTACTCTTAAGCGGCGATCTTTTACGTCTATTTCGATAACTTCGACATCAAGCTCTTCGCCTTCGCTTATATGATCTTTTGGATTTTTGATATTTTTATCCCACGAAATTTCAGAGATGTGCAAAAAGCCCTCTATGTCATTTCCAAGATCAACGAATGCGCCGTATGGTTCGATATTGCTAACGATTACTTTTATAGTATCGCCTACTTCCAGTCCATCTTTGATCTCATCCCAAGGATCAGGCATTGCGGCTTTAATCGATAAAGAAAGATGTTTTTTATCATCATCGTATTTGATAACTTTAACTAAAACCTTGTCGCCTTCTTGATAAAGCGAACCCGGATTTACGGGACCTTTGTAGCTGATTTCGCTATAATGAACAAGTCCATCGACTCCACCGACATCAACAAACATACCGTAAGTCGTGATCTTTTTAACCGTTCCTTCTATAACTTCTGGATTATCTACTATTGAGGAGATAGCCTCTTTTTTCTTGCGACGATTCTCGTCAAGTATTCTCTTTCTTGAAACGACTATGCTTTGCTCTTCTTTATCAACTTTAATAACTTTTACTTTGTAAGTTTTTCCGATAATTGAGCCGGCATCCTTAAAGCCGCTTTGAGATTTCGGCAAGAAAAATTCTATGCCGTCGTTATTTTGAGCTACGAAACCGCCTTTGTTCTTACTTACGATTTTTACATCAAAAATATCTTCGCTATCTTCGTTATAAGAATCTATATAAGCTTTAACCTTCTCTTTTCTTAAAGCTTTTTTGTGAGAAACTATAGGCCTTCCGCCTCTTGAGCCAGTAATCGCAACTTTTAACGTATCGCCGACATTAAATTTAAGATTTCCATCCTCATCGCTAATCTCAGAGATATTTAAAATACCCTCTGATTTTTTACCGACATTGACAAAAACCTCATCGCCTTTTATATCAACGATAATTCCGTCGCTATCTTCTTCGGTCTTTTTAAAAGACTCCTCTAACATCGCAGCAAAGTCTATATCTTCGATATCTTCATCCTTTGCCTTATTTATTTGAACATTTTTGTTCACCTCAGCCATCTTGGTCCTTTTGAGTATATTTTATCTGCGCCTACAAGAGGGCAAATTGAATTTATTATACTTAAAATATCTTATTTGCAGATTAACTATCTGAATTTTGGGTACAAATTTCAATTTACATCTAAAATTTAATTTCAAATTTTCACAAATTTTAATTTCGTTTTAAAAATCAGATAGTATAAATTTTAATCAGGCTTTAGCTCTTTAATTTTATTTATAACATCTTGGATAATCCAATCAGGAGTGCTTGCTCCCGCGCTTATTCCGCAATGATTTTTCCCTTCAAACCATGCGCCTTCAAGCTCGCTTTCATTTTCTATGAGGTAGCTATCGTCGCAAAAATTTTTAGATATCAGATAAAGCTGCTTTGTGTTTGAAGAATTTTTTCCACCTATTATAACCATAACATCGGCTTTTTGAGCTAAATCCTTCACGGCTTCTTGATTTTCAAGAGTAGCATTACAAATAGTATTAAAGACCCTTACTTCTTTAGTTTTTAGCATTAAATAATTTACAATCTGCATAAGTTTTTCGACTTTACGAGTAGTTTGGCTTACGACGGCAACTTTTTGAGATAGTTTTATGCCGTCTAGCTCGCTCTCTTCAAGTATCACATAAACTTTTCCCGCTGCGTATGACTTTACACCCTTAACCTCAGGGTGATTTTCATCGCCAAAGATAACGATATCATAGCCTTCCTTACTCATCTTTTCACAAATTTGCTGAGGCTTAGTCACAAAGGGACAGGTGGCGTCTATAACATTTACTTTGCTACTTTTAAGCCTTGCAAGATCGGTTTTGGTTATACCGTGAGTGCGGATTATAGCCTTTTTTTCTTCGCTTAGCTCATCAATTCCTTGCAAAGTTTTAACGTTAAAATTGAGTTTTAATCTATTTATCTCTTCGTTATTATGTATAAGAGGTCCTATAGTTGCCGCATCTTTAGCGTTTTCGGCGATCTTTATCGCTCGCTTAACTCCAAAACAAAATCCGTAACTACTAGCAAGCTCAATCTTCAACGCTAGCTCCAAGCTCTCTTAATATAGAGCCAAATTTCGGAAAAGAGGTCGATATAAATTCGCTCTTTTCGATCACCATTCCGCATTTAAGACCTAAAATAGCAAAGCTCATAGCTATACGATGATCGCCGTGGCTATCTATGATCGCACTGTTTGTCTCTGCACCTTTGACGCTAAAACCGTCTTCAAATTCACTTACTTCAAGGCCGCACTTCCTAAGCCCTTCAACCATAACGGCGATCCTGTCGCTCTCTTTTACCCTGAGCTCTTTTGCGTTTCTTATTACGCTTACTCCGCTTGCGTTAGCAAAAGCCACCGCAAGAGCCGGCACTTCATCAATAAGCCAAGAGATATTTTCGCTTACTTCAACGGCTTTAAGAGGAGCGTATCTTATCTCAATTTCGCCTATGCTCTCATATTCGCTACTAGTCTCTTTAAATTTTATATCGGCACCCATTTTTTCAAGCACCCTGTAGGCCTCTATGCGAGTTTTATTTAAAAGCATATTTTTAAGCACTAAATGTGAATTTGGGATAATCGCTGCCGCAACCGCAAAGAAAAATGCAGAGCTTGGATCGTTTGGTACAAAAATTTCAAGAGGCTTAAGAGGATTTTGCATCGGTTTTATCGATACTTCCGTGCCGTTTCGCTCTATTTGTGCGCCCATTCCTTTTAGCATTCTCTCGGTATGATCACGACTTAGCTCAGGCTCATTTATCACGCATCCGTTTGATTTAAGACCCGCTAAAAGCAAAGCGGACTTAACCTGAGCCGAAGCTATTTGGCTATCAAATTTAAAATACTCAAGCTTGCTTCCTCGTATCGCAAGCGGGGCTCTATCGCCGTTATTTGCGCCGTCTATCTTGGCTCCCACGCCAACAAGAGGCTTTGCGACCCTTGCCATCGGGCGGCGGTTTAGATATTCATCTCCGCTTAGCACGAAAAATCCTTCACTTGCAGCTAAAAATCCCATAAGCAGTCTCATCGCTGTGCCGGAGTTTCCGCACTCAAGCACGACTTCGGGCTCTTTTAAATTTTTAGGCGGAGTTATCGTTAGCTCATCATCGGTTTGGGAAATTTCAGCTCCCAAAAACTTGACGATATTTAAAGTATTTAGAGTATCTTCCGCTTTTAGATAGTTTTTTATACGAGAAGGCTTATCAGAAAGCAACGAAAATATCGCGCACCTATGAGATATCGATTTATCAGGGGCTATGACTTCTAAATTTGCATCTATCTTGTCTCTTAAAGCAAAAATTTTCATCTTATCGTAATACCTAAATTTGTATTTAATGCGCTTAAAATTTTATCCATTATAAGCGCGATATCATCATCCTCAAGCGTCTTTTGATCATCTTGGAACGTAAATTTGACCGTTAAACTGGAATTTGATCCTAAATTTCTATCCCTATAAATATCAACAGGTAAAAACTCCTTTAGGCACTCGATCTTAAGAGCTTTTATACACTCTTTTATCTTTTCAAATCTCATATCTTCAGGCACGATAAGGCTTAAGTCCCTACTTATCGCAGGAAATTTAGAATAAGCTTTCGCTACCGTTTTTTTGCATTTTAGCTTATCAAATTCCACTTCGCATAGATATGTCTTTGGCAAGTCGCGACTGTTTTCAACTCTTATATCAACTCTGCCGATGTAGCCTACGCAAATATCGTTTTGATAAATTTTAGCTTGCTCAAATTCGCTTAGATAGCCCACATCGCCGCTTGGCTTAAGCTCAAAATCACCGATTATATTTTTAATGGCTAACGCAAAGCTTAAGAAATCAACCTCGGCAGGCTTTGCGGAATTTAGCAAAGTAGGCTCTTTAACAAGTCCGCTTGCGATAAAGCCAAATCTCTGTTCTTGATCGCCGTTTTCGTTAAATACGCTACCTAATTCAAAAATTTTAACCGATTTTTTATAATTTTTGATATTTCTCTCGGCAGATTTTAAAAGATGATTTATAAGAGTCGGTCTAAGCGTATTTAACTCGCTTGTGATAGGGTTTGCAAGCTCGGCCTTGCAAGGCTTAAACCCAAGCTCGCTTAATTCTTTTGCATCATCAAAGACATAGTGAATCGATTCAAAAAACCCTACATCGGCAGCTTTTCGCCTTAAGTTAAGAGCTTGTTTGTAGTCTTTGTAAGTATCGTTTATCCTGCTTTGCTCACTGAATTTCAGAGGTTTTGAAGCTATGTTATCAATACCTATCATTCGCACTATCTCTTCGCAAACATCTTGCAAATTTAGCGTATCATGACGAAATTCAGGAACCTTTACATTTACGCTCTCCTTTTCGGCGTTTAAATTTACTTCAAATCCAAGCTTTTTAAGTATCCTAACCACATCATTTCTAGCGATCTCTTGCCCTATCATCCTATTCATTTCGCTCATCGTAAAGCTTACGAATTTAGGCTCTTTTGTAAGCAAAGTCTGCTGTGAGCCCGCATAAAGAACGGCATTTTTGAAATTTGCAAGCAGTTTAAAGAGATAATCAGCTCCAAAATCGATATTAGGCTCAGAGCCCCTAAGCGAACGATAAACTTGCGTAGAGCGAGGAATTTGCTTATCTTCAAATATAGTCGTAGCTATAACTTCAGGGTCGGTATAATTAGCCTCGATGATGATCTTTTTGCTATCTTTTTCAAGAGCCGCCGAGTCGCTTTGATATATGCCCGCAACTCCTAAAATTTGACCGCCTACAAGAATTTTGCTGGCAAGAAATTTATCTTTTTCAAGATCAAAAACAACCCTGTCTTCATCCTTTTTAAGCTTATCATAATCATACGCGTTAAATAGCACTCCGGTTGAATGCGTAGCATATTCCAAAAGTCTTTCCACGCAGTGTTCTTTGCTGCATTCAATGAGTGCTAATCTAATCTTCATAAGCAAATTCTCATTAATAGCATCTTTTAGCTCAAACACCCTATATTGAAAGCTGCTTTTTAAATTTTCCTCTGCATGAATCGCCAAAATTCGCCCGATTCCAAGCAAATTTTCAGCTTCGTCGTATTTGCTTGCATTTTTTAAAGGCAGATCAAGAGCTGCCGAAACATCCCTAGCGATACCGTAAACGCTTAAGCAATCACCCCTGTTTGGCGTTAGCTCTATCTCTATAAAAGTATCGTTTAGTATCGGATACTCGTTAAGCTCTTTGCCGAGTTTAAGCTCTCCGATACTCTCATCAAGAGGCATAATGCCGTCGTTTGTTTTTACCAATCCAAGCTCGCTGGAAGAGCAAATCATGCCGTTTGACTCTACGCCTCTAAGTTTAGCGCGCTTTATCTCAAGGCCGCTTGGCATAACCGCCCCCACAAGTGCTACAGGCACAAACTGTCCCGCTTCGACGTTTTTAGCACCGCAAACTATCTGAAGAGTTTCGCTCCCCACATCTACTTGACATACACTTAGCTTCTCGGCATTTTCATGCTTTGCTTTGCTTTTTACATACCCTACTACGATTTTTTCAGGAATTTTTATCTCATTAAAGCTATCAACCTCAAGACCTATCGAATTTAACGTCTTTAAAAGAGTTTCGTTGCCAGCATTTGATATATCTACCCACTCATTTAGCCAATTTCTTGAAATTATCATTTAAACTGCTCCAATAATCTTAAATCTCCCTCAAAAAGCGAGCGCAAATCAGGAATTTGATGAAGTAGCATTGCAAATCTCTCTACTCCAAGCCCAAAGGCATATCCGCTTACGTTTTTATAGCCGACCGCCTTAAATACGTTTGAGTCAACCACTCCGCATCCAAGCACTTCAAGCCAGCCTGTCTGCTTGCATACTCTACATCCTTCGCCCTTACAAAAGATACAGCTTATATCAACTTCGGCCGATGGCTCCGTGAAAGGAAAGAAGCTTGGGCGGAAACGAACCTGCACATCACCAAACATATATCTTAAAAAATTTTCAAGCATACTTTTTAAATTTGCAAAGCTAACAACGCCTTCATCTTCGACGACAAGACCTTCAACCTGATGAAACATCGGAGTGTGCGTTAGGTCCATATCGCGTCTAAAAACGCTTCCCGGAGCTATCATGCGAATAGGCGGCTTAGTGCTCATCATAGTTCTAACTTGAACCGGGCTGGTATGCGTACGAAGCAGCTTAAAGTCCTTAAAGTAAAACGTATCTTGCATATCTCGCGCAGGGTGATATTTAGGCAAATTTAGCGCCTCAAAGTTATGAAAATCATCCTCGATGAGAGGTCCTGTCTCAAGAGAGAAATTCTGCATCATAAAATACTCTATGATCTTATCCATAGTAGCCATCACAGGATGAAGAGCACCCGTTGAATTTGGCTCGTTAAAGAGCGTCACGTCTATAGCGCTTGCTTTCATCTTAGCCTTTATTTCGCTATTTTCAAGCTCTGATTTTTTGCTTGCAAGCAGGGTTTCAAACTCATCTCTTAGCTTATTTAAATTCGCCGCAAATGATTTTTTTTCATCATCGCTCATGTCTTTTAATTTCGCAAATTCGGATGTGATAAGACCTTTTTTGCCAAGTAGATCAACTCGAATTCTGTCAAGTTCGGCTAAATTACTACACCTACTTATACTATCTTTATACTCTTGCAAATTCTTACCTCGTGTTAAATTTTTTGTTCTGATTGTAGTCAATTTTTAATAAAATCTGCATAAAAGGTCTTTTTGCTTTATAAAATTTAGTTTTGAATTGTTATAATTTGAAAATTTTAAACAGGAGAAAGAAATGACAATTTTTGAAAAGATAGTAGCGGGCGAAATTCCTTGCAACAAAGTGTTGGAAAACGATAAATTTCTGGCTTTTAACGACATAAATCCAAAAGCGCCGATTCATATCCTTATAATCCCTAAAAAACACTTTAAAAATTTCCAAGAGATGGATGCGGGCTTAATGAGCGAGATGACTAAATTTATCCAAGAGGTCGCAACTCTTATGGGGCTTGATAAAAGCGGTTATCGCCTAGTAACAAACAACGGCGAAAACGGCGGTCAAGAGGTTATGCACTTGCATTTTCATATGCTTGGCGGCGCTAAACTCGGCTGGGTTGATGCAGCTACCGATCCGCAATCAACATTTTAAACCGACCGGAAGGGCTAAACACCCTTCTTTTGGTGTAAATTTCTATTTTTTTAAATTTTATCTTTAATACAAGCCTTTTTCAAATCCAAATTTTAGATTATCTTAAATTTTTCAGCCACTCGTTAATCAAATTTATCTGCTTTTGCACGCTAGAATTTGCTGTGCCGCCAAGTGAAGTTCTAGCCTCTTTTGAGGCGTGCAGATCTAAAAATTTAACCGCATTTTCATCTAAATTATCATCGACCTCTTTTAACTGCTCAGAGCTTAGCTCGCTTAGATCAACGCCCAAACTCTCGGCCTTTGCCACAGCCTTACCCGTGATAAAGTGAGCGGTTCTAAACGGCACGTTTTTTTCTCGCACTAAGAAATCAGCTAGATCGGTTGCGCTTAAATGCCCTTTTTTAGTCGCCTCAAGCATATTTTTTTCGTTAAATTTAGCCTCTTTCATCATCTCATTTAAGATATGAACCGATGTAAGCGCAGTATGTACGCTATCAAAAACCCCTTCTTTATCCTCTTGCATGTCCTTGTTATAAGCTAACGGCAAGCCTTTCATAGTAGTTAAAAGCGCTATCAAATTTCCATTTACGCGACCCGTTTTTCCGCGGATAAGTTCTGCCACGTCGGGGTTTTTCTTCTGAGGCATGATAGAGCTTCCCGTAGAGTAAGTATCGCTAATGGTTACAAAGCCAAATTCTTGCGAACTCCAGAGTATCAACTCCTCGCAAAGACGAGAAGCATGAGTCATCAAAACGCTTATGTTAAATAAAATTTCCATAGCAAAATCACGATCAGAAACGCTATCCATCGCATTTTGCGTAACACCGTTAAATTTAAGCTCTTGCGCCACAATCTTTCTATCTATAGGATGTGGTGTTCCCGCAAGCGCAGCTGAACCCAGCGGACAGAGGTTATTTCGCTCATGCGAGCTTGCAAATCGCTCATAATCGCGCTTAAACATAAAAGCGTAAGCAAGCAAGTGATAAGCAAGGCTTACCGGCTGAGCGTGCTGAAGGTGCGTAAAACCGGGCATTAGCGTATCAAGATGCTTGCTCGAAAGAGAGTTTAGAGTAGAGATGAGAGAGTAAATTTCATTCATGATTTCAAGCGAGCTACGCTGCACATAAAGTCTAAAATCAAGAGCGACCTGATCGTTTCTGCTACGTGCCGTATGCAGTCTTCCTCCAAGCTCGCTTCCAATGATCTCGCTTAGGCGCTTTTCAACCGCCATGTGGATGTCCTCATCCTCGATTTTAAACTCGAATTTATTATGCTCTATCTCGCCCAAAACTATATCAAGTCCTTTTATGATGGTTTGTGCCTCTTCTTGCTTTAGTATCCCGCACTCGCCAAGCATTTTTGCATGAGCCTTGCTACCTGCGATATCTTCGCGATAAAGGTTTTTATCAAATCCTATAGAGGCGTTAAACTCTTCAAGTAATTTACTGCTTTCGTTTTTAAATCTGCCCGACCACATCTTTTTCATGATTTTTCCTTTTTAAATTTAAATGCTATTTTATAAAATTTAGCCTAAAGAAAATCCAAATCGCCTACAGATTATGGAAATTCTATGATTTTAAAATTTGAAGCTATAATAGTAAAAACTCTAGGGAATTTTAAAACTTATGTCTTTACAGCTTGATATGAAAGAGTATGCTTCAAAAGAGAAATTTGCAAAACTTGGGCAAATTTTATCCTCAAACGATTCCGTTCAAGGGGATATAAAAGTCGGCGATTTGATGCTGTATAGATCAGATACTCTAGTGCTGTTTTATAAAGATTTCAATGAGAACTTTTATAAATACACAAAAATCGGCACTATAAAAAATACTGACGAGCTTTTAAAAGCGCTTGGAAATGGTGATGTGAAAGTAAAATTTAAGCTTCAAAAATAGTCTTTAAGGTTACTTTCTTAAACCTCTTCCTATAAGAACAAATACTATTATCACGCCGATAACCATAAGCGTGGCTTTGATTATATAAATTTTGCGTTCGCTTTTAGCTTTTGGCGAACTTTCGCTAAGGCGAACTTTGACCTCGTCTCCACCGCTCGTATTTATCGTAAGTATATCGCCCTCCAAGCCGCTTAAATTCACGCTTAAAGTGTTTGTTCCGCTTTGTTTAACCTCTGAATTTAAAAGAGCGGATGAGTTATAAGAGTAACTTGTAAGCAGGTCGTTGCAGTCCTTTGGACGAAAGAAAATTTCATATACGGTATCCGGTTTTACGCTCAGCACATCGCCGTCTTTTGCATCAAAATAAGGAAATTTAAGCGTTTTAGTCTTGAAATTCCACTTTATCTGTTTAGGTTCATTTTCTTGCGTGTAACTAAAAATAGCCGTATAATCTGCGCCAAATTCAAAAACATTTCTTGAAAACGCAGCAAACTGATGAGATGAAAATTTGCGGTTTATGTCGCTTTTTTGATCTAGAATTTTTAAATTTCTAAGCTTCTCATTGCCTTTATAAATTTCAAAATTCAGAAATTTTATATCTTTTAAATTCTCGTTAAACTCTATACTTACAGGGTTTGCGGTGATCTTGCACTCAGGAAACGGATCTGGAACTTCGCCGCTAAAATAAGGCACAACAGGAGCTTTATCAGGGAATTTTACATGCTGTTTGGTTGATTTTAAAAACCCTTCAAGCCTAGTGTCTTTTACTTTGATATCTTTATTCGCGCAGACATTTGTATAGAATTTACCGGGGCCGTTATCACTAGCACCTCTTTTGCAAAAGCCATTAAGGTTTGAGTTGCCCATCAAAAAAACATAAGCACTAAATTTATCAGAAGTTGCCGCGCTGAAACCTACTTCATTTACGCTTAAATTTAAAAAGGCAAACCGATGATAAATCGCCGAAAAAAGCCCGTCTATAGAGGTTATAAAGTCACTCTTGTAAGCTATATTTTCAAGCACGTGCATAGAGTTATAGCCTGTAAATTTTGCTCTATCGCCCGGAGTTACGCCTGTAAATTTAGAAAATCCGGCACTCTCGTCATGCCCCATATGTGAGTTGGCTACGCTGTATTCGGCATGATTTTTAGAAGCTAGGCTTAAATTTTCGTTGAATTTAAGCGCAAACAGCCCAGAACCTCTGCGGTAGTCGTTTAAATAGCTAAGCGCGTCGCTATCTATTATGTAAGAAATTTGAGGCTGGCTTGCCTCTTTGAGTCTTGCGGGATCGTAGCTATTTTTATAGTCACACCCCGCAAGAAAAATAAACCCGAAAGCAATCAGCCCAAATTTAAGCTTTTGGGCCTGCTTTTGCGTATTCAACGCCCTCTTTCACATCTTCATATCGTTTGAAATTTGCTTCAAACATCTTAGCCAGCTTATCTCTCATGGCTATATATTCATCTTTATTTTCCCAAGTATTTATCGGATTTAAAAGCTTTGTTTCCACGCCCGCAAGCTCTTTTGGGATAGATAAGTTAAATTTCTCAAAATTCTCAAATTCGCACTCTCTTATGCTTCCGTCAAGTATGGCGTTTATGCAAGCGCGAGTAGCTTTTATGCTCATTCTTTTGCCGACCCCGTAAGCACCGCCGCTCCAGCCGGTATTTACAAGATATACATTTACGTTGTGCTTATCTATTTTTTCGCCCAAAAGCTTAGCATATACGGTTGGATGAAGCGGCATAAATGGCTCTCCAAAGCAAGCGGAAAATGTCGCTACAGGCTCGGTTATACCGCGCTCTGTTCCTGCAACTTTAGCCGTATATCCGCTTAAGAAATAATACATCGCCTGCTCTTTTGTAAGCTTTGCAACCGGAGGAAGCACACCAAACGCATCCGCCGTTAAAAATATAATATTTTGCGGATGTCCGGCACTTAGACTTGGCTCGTGATTTTCAATATGCTCGATCGGATAGCTTACGCGCGTATTTTCAGTCTTGCTTCCGTCTTTATAATCAACCACTCCGTTTGCATCCGCCACGACGTTTTCAAGTAGTGCGTTGCGCTTAATAGCTGCATAAATTTCAGGCTCGCTCTCAGGATCAAGGTTTATACATTTTGCGTAGCATCCGCCTTCAAAGTTAAACACGCCGTCATCGTCCCAGCCGTGCTCATCATCGCCTATTAGCTTTCTTTTAGGATCTGTTGAAAGAGTGGTTTTGCCCGTTCCGCTAAGACCGAAGAAAAGCGCCGTGTCACCTTCTTTGCCCACGTTTGCCGAGCAGTGCATACTTAGCTTGCCTTCAAGCGGAAGCCAGTAGTTCATCATCGAAAAAATACCCTTTTTCATCTCTCCGCCATACCACGTTCCGCCGATTACTGCGACGTTTTCTTCTACGTTAAAGATAACGAAAACTTCAGAGTTTAGGCCGTCTTCTTTGTAGTTTTCGTTTGAGCATTTGCAAGCGTTATAAACTACAAAATCCGGGCTAAATTTCGCCAAATCCTCTTTGCTCGGGCGAATAAACATATTTTTTACAAAATGCGCCTGCCAAGCAACCTCTGTTATAAATCTAACCGATTTTTTACTCTTATCGCTTGAGCCGCAAAATGCGTCTTGCACGTAGATATCTTTACCGCTTAATCTATCCTTGGCCTTTTTAAGAAGTTTGTCAAAAAGCTCTTTTGAGATAGGCTGATTTACCTTTCCCCAAGCGATGTATTTAGCGCTTGGATCTTGCTTCACGAAATACTTATCCTTAGGGCTTCTGCCGGTAAAAATACCCGTATCGACCATAAAGGTTCCGTTGCTGCTTACCCTTCCTTCGCCGTTATTTTTCTCATGTTCAAAAAGCTCATCATAGCTTAAGTTATGATAAATATTTTTGATACCCTGCAACCCCAACTTATCGAATTCATTTACCATTGTTATTCCTTTTTATTTATATCATCTGATTTTATTTTTATAAAGCATAGATCAAAAAAAATACTAAATTCTAGCTAGAATTTGACCGTTTTTGACCGTTTGCCCCTGTTCTACTTCGATTGAACTCACTACGCCGTCTTTTGGCGCAACTACTTCTATCTCCATTTTCATAGCTTCTAAAATAATAAGAATTTGTCCCTTTTTAACCTTATCTCCCACTTTTGCTAAAATTTTAAATACATTTCCCGGCAAGCTGCTTACCACGGCTTCGCCGTTACCGTTTTCATTGGTAGCCTTTCTTCCCGCAGGTGAAATTTCAGGAGGCATCAGCATAGCATCGCCTACGGGCTTTATGCTTTTAACCTCTACTTCTGCATTTTGGCTATCGTAAATTTCAACTTCGAATTTTTTACCGTTTACGACAACGCTATATTTTTCATTTACGCCGTCCTTGCTCTCTTTGGCAGTGCAAATTTGCTCTTTTGCCTTAGGCATTTGAGAAATTTTGCGCACATTTACCTTGCCCTCTCCTTTTAAGAAGGCTATGCCTTTTTCCTTGCATGCGGCCGCTATAAAGATATTTTCTTCTGTTGCTTCAATGCCCTCTTTTTTAAGTAGCTCTTTTGTAAATTTGATTGATTTTGTTTCGTCACGATCTGCGATATCTATGGCGTTTTCTTTGGTAGGTTTAAGTCCAAGCTGCTCACTTGCAAGCTTGATGACCTCTTTATCAGGCTTTGACGGGGTCTTGCCGAAGTAGCCAAGCACCATCTTACCGTAGCCTTCGGCGATCTTCTTCCATTTACCAAACATCACGTTATTAAAGGCTTGTTGGAAATAAAACTGACTCACCGGAGTTACGCTAGTGCCGTATCCTCCCTTTTCAACCACTTCTTGCATAGCATCAATCACATCGGGGAATTTATCTAAGATATTATTATCTCTCATCATTTGAGTATTTGCCGTAAGCGCACCGCCCGGCATCGGAGAAAACGGTATAAGAGGGCTAACTTCGGTAGCTTCAGGCGGTATGAAGTAGTCTTTAAGACACTCTTTTAAAACTCTTTCATATTTTAAGACTTTTTGAGTGTCAAGCCCGCCTAGATCGTAGTCCTTGCCTTTAACGGCGTGAAGCATAGTAAGTATATCAGGCTGGCTAGTGCCCCCACTTACGGGACTTGCGGCTAGATCGATACCGTCTGCGCCCGCTTCAAGTGCAGCAAGATAGCACGCCACGCTAACGCCTGCTGTTTCGTGAGTATGAAGTCTGATGTGAGTTTTTGCAGGAAGTAGCTTGCGAGCCATTTTTATAGTTTCATATACCTTTTGCGGACTGCTTGTGCCGCTTGCATCCTTAAAGCAAACGCTATCGTAAGGAATTCCCGCATCTAAAATTTCTCGTAAAATTCTCTCGTAAAACGCCACATCATGAGCGCCTACACATCCGGGAGGCAGATCCATCATAGTAACCACAACTTCATGCTTAAGTCCGTGATGAACTATCCGCTCGCCGGAGTATTTTAAATTCTCAACATCGTTAAGCGCATCAAAATTTCTAATGGTAGTCGTGCCGTGCTTTTTAAACATCTTAGCATGCAGATCCACAAGCTCCCTGCTACCAGTATCAAGAGTTACGGTATTAACGCCTCTGCTTAGGGTTTGCAAATTTGCGTCTTTACCCGCTATCTCTCTAAATTTATCCATCATAACAAAGGCGTCTTCATTCAGATAAAAATAAAGACTTTGAAAGCGCGCGCCACCGCCGAATTCAAAGTGTGTGATACCCGCTTCTTTTGCTGCGCTCACGGCAGGCAAAAAGTCATCCATCAAAACTCTCGCACCAAAAACAGACTGAAATCCGTCCCTAAAGGTGGTATCCATTACATCTATGAATTTTTTCGCCATAAGTCGCCTTTCCGTCGTAGTTTAAATTTGCTCAACGAAGCTAATTTTATCTTTATTTGCTTTAATTAATAATTATAAAAATGCAAATTTTATTAATTATTTGTTGGCTTTGTAAGCTCGTAAGTAAATTCTACTTTTTTGTTCTCGTTTGGTTTAAGCCCAAATTTCCAGCTTACTTCGCCCTGTTTGCTTATCTCGCTCTCTTTTGGCGTATTTTTAACGGCTACGCTTATGCTCTCATGCGTTGAAACGGGAATTTTTTCTATAAGAGTTATATCCCAAGGCTTATCTGAGCCGTTTTTTATCTCGTAGCTAAAGCCTGTTGAAATTTTCTTTTTGTTACCGAAAAAGCTCTCTTTAGTAAAATTCACAAGACTCTCTTTTTTAACGCTTATGAGATCGTTTTTACCAAAATATACGAAATTCTCTTCGTTTGGCTTTAGGCTAAAGCTTGAGCTCTTGCCTACGCTTATGCCGTCTATCTTCATGGCCGTACTTGCATACTCCATGCTTTTTATAGGAGTAAAGATAGCCTTGATATAACCGTTTGAGCCGCTGTATCCGTCTATAACTATCTCAAATTTAGCCTTTACGTTTTGTCTATCATAGACAAATTTATTATCTTCGCCCGCTTTTAAATTTACGTTTGAAATTCTCCATGAATTTGATAGGGTATTTTGGACGTTTTGTCCGCTTACTTCGCTTGCTGTCATCTTAGCGCTTCTCATCTTAAGGCTTGCGGCATCAGCCATCTCCATCATCGGCGCAGCCATGGTATTTACAGGGATAGGCTCGGGCTTGCCCTCATACCACGGATAAAAATGCGGCGGAATCAAATTTGACGAGTAGCTAAAAGGATAAAGCGCGATATCAAGGTTCTTTATATCTTTTGCAAACGGGCTAGTTAAGCTTAAACCCTGAATGATATCTACTTGCGATTTTGAGGTGTCGGCTGAAATTTCATTTTGCAGATCAAGTTTTACATTTACGGGATATGAAATTTTTACGAATTTAGGCTCGCACTCAAAGCTTAAATCAAGCTTTTTAACTTGCTTTACTTTAAATTTATTCAGTTCTAAATTTAGCTTTTCAAGCTCTTTTTGAGTGTCTGAAATTTCATCTAAATTTTTTAGCACAACTTCATAAAGCTTATCGCTCTCATCTTTTAAACTATCAGCCGTCATCTTATCGCTTGGAGTAAAGTGCGATAAAAAATTTGACTTTGAGTTGAGCGCGGATAGTTTGTTATTAAGGTTTTTAATGCGTTTTGAAAGCTCCTCATGTAAGCTATATTCATCGTCTTTTACGAACTCGGCATCATTTAAGGTTAAATTTTGTACTTCACAGCTTGCCGAAATGTCGATATCTCTTATATTTATGGTATTTGGAACTTCGATAGAAAAAGAGCTTTTAGTATCGCTTAAATTCTGATGAAAGAATGCCCTGTTTTTATAAATTTCAAGCAAGCTTGAATCAGCCAAAACAAAAACCGCAGGGATAGAAATAAGACTTAAGGCTTTCATAAATTCTCCTGTTTTAAATTTATAAAATTATAACGCCTAAATGTTAATGCTCTATTTTAATCAAACTCTCCTTGCAAATTTGCAAGGAGCGGTTTTAAAGTAGTATTATGGTAAATATTATAAGTATGGAAATTTGAAGCAGGATAAACGGCACTACGCCTTTATAAATATCCATCGTGCTAACTTCAGGCGGTGTAACTCCCTTAAGATAAAAGAGGCTAAAGCCAAAAGGCGGAGTTAAGAACGAAGTCTGTAAATTCATGGCTATTATAATGGCAAAATATAGAGGATTTATACCTAAATTCATAGCAATAGGCACCAAAATAGGAAGCACGATGTAAGAAATTTCAACAAAGTCTATAAAAAATCCAAGCACAAAGATAGTAATCATGGCTAAGATTATAAAGCCCCATTTTTCGCCGGGCAAATTTGACATAAAGGCTTCTACGACCTCATCGCCTCCGGTGTAGCTAAATACCATAGAAAAGGCTGTTGCGCCTATTAGTATAGTAAAGATTATAGCGGTGGTTTTAACGCTTTCTTCAAGCGCTTCTTTTAGAGTTTGAAATGAAAAAGTTCTATAGCAGATAGAAAGTATTATCGCACCCACACAACCAAAAGCGGAACTCTCAGTCGGTGTGGCAATACCGTTAAAGATAGAGCCAAGAACAAGCAATACAAGCACAAGAGGGGGTAAAATAGCCTTAATCGCATTAAAAATTTGCTTGCTTTTTGGTATCCCGCTCTCATCAATCACCGGCGGAGCGTAGTCTTTATTCATATAAGAAACAAATAAAATATAAGCTATATAAGCTCCTACAAGAGCAAGCCCCGGAGCTATAGCTTCGCGAAACAGATCTCCAACAGGCACGGTAAATACATCGCCCAAGATGATAAGCACAATAGAAGGCGGAATGATCTGCCCAAGTGTTCCCGAGGCGCATATGGTGCCGCATCCTAAGGCTTTATTGTATCTGTACTTTAGCATGACAGGCAAACTCATCACACCCATAGCCACAACACTTGCTCCGACAACTCCGGTTGAAGCCGCAAGAAGTGCGCCGACTAAGACGGTGCTGATAGCCACACCTCCGCGAATTTCTCCAAATAAAAACGCCATGCTTTCAAGCAAACGCTCGGCAAGCTTGGTCTTTTGTAAGATTATGCCCATAAAGACAAAAAGCGGAACGGCTATTAGGATTTTATTTTCCATGATGGAATAAATTCTATAAGGCATAAAAGCAAACATCTCTTTAAAAATTTCAAGCCCGCCCACAAAGCCGTCTCCGTCACCAAAGCTCTCCACCATCGCACCTATAAGCCCAAAGATAACAGAAATCGCTCCAAAGGTAAATGCAACCGAAAATCCTATAGCAAGCATAAAAAGAGCAGCTAAAAACATCACAACACCGGTCATTTTCGCCCCTCTTTTTTGCACGCTATATATAAATTTAGGTATTTGATAAAGTAGCCTATGCTAAAAAATATCAAAAGGTAGAAAGAAAACGGTATAAAAGCCTTTATAATCCAGCGGTAAGGAAGTCCGCCCGGATCTGCACTTCCTTCGTTTGATTCATAAGCTTCAACCACATAATCAAAGCTAAGCCAAGCCACAAGAAGCGCTAAAGGAAGGATAAAAAACACAACTCCAAGCATATTTATAATCGCCTTTGTTTTGGGCTTTAATCCCTCATAAAAGACATCAACTCGCACATGAACGTCCTCTTTAAGCGCGTAACTCATACCAAGCATTATAATAATGCTGAAAAAGTGCCACTCAAGCTCTTGAAGCCCTACATTGCCGTATTTGAAAAAATATCTAGCAGTTACGTTAAAAAACACATCGGCTATCATCAAAAACATCACAAATATACAGATGTATCCGATAATATCTGCTAATTTATTAAAAATTTTCTCTATCTTTAGTAGTTTTTGCTCCATCTATTGCCCCACAATCTGCCTAATCATAACAAGCACGACGCAAGTCGGCGCTACGTATCTAAGCAAGAAATACCAAATTTTAAACACAATTTTACCCATATATGGCAAAAATAGCTCTTCTAACATCTCTTTTTTCATAAAAAATCCGACAAAGACGGCTATAACTATACCGCCAAGAGGAAGCAGGATATTTGAGCTGATATAATCAAGTATGTCAAAAAATCCTTTGCCAAAAAACATTAGGCTCTCTTTAAACATATTCGTATTTGAAAGCGCACAAAGCACGCCAAGCACATACACGCAAATTCCTACGATCAAAATCGCTTTAAAGCGCGAAATTTTATACTCTTTTACTATGTGAAATATAAGCGGTTCTACCATAGAAATAGCCGAAGTAAGCCCTGCAAAAACAAGAGCGGTAAAAAACGCAAAACTGAGTAAATTTCCTATGGCTCCAAGCTTGGCAAAAAGAGTCGGAAGCGAGATAAAAGCAAGTCCAACGCCTTGGCTAGGCTTTTCTCCAAACTCAAATACAAATGTAAATACGATAAGCCCTATGACTATGCTAAAAACTATGTTTAAAATAACGACATAAAGCGAAGATGTAAATAAATTTGTCTTGCTATCAAGGCTGGTTGAATAAGTGATGATAGCGCCTATGCCAACGCACATCGTAAAAAACGCAAGTCCAAGCGCCATAAACACGGCTTCGCTAGTTAGTTTTGAAAAATCAAATACAAGCAAAAATTTAACCGCCTCGCCAAAGCCCTTCATCTGCATAGAATAAACAAGCATCGCAACAAGCAGAAGCGAAAACATAGGCAGTAGCCATAAATTTATGCGTTCAATTCCTCTTTTTACTCCACGTGAAAGTATAAAAAAGTAGGCAAAAAAAGCGATAGAAAAATAAATAACCTGCCCTAGGATATCAGTTGAGATAAAGTTGTTAAAATTCTCGCCCGATTGGCTTATCTTAACAGGCAAAGTTCCTAAAGACGCAACCGCATACTTAATAACCCAGCCGATGATAAGCGTGTAAAAAGACGCCACAAAGACGCCCGTGATCATCATGATACCCGCAAAGCTCCATAAATTTGAGTGTCTTGGAGCAAGTATCCTAAAGGCATTTACCGGATCTGCGTTTGAAATTTTACCCATCGCCATCTCGGCAAAAAATATACTAAGCCCCACAACTACGGCAAACACAAGATACAAAAGAACAAAAGCCGAGCCGCCGTTGCTACCGACCATATATGGAAATTTCCAAGCGTTTCCAAGTCCGATAGCAGCACCTACGATTGAGAGTATAAAACCTATTTTAGAAAATTTATCGCTTGGCATAAACTAGCTCAAAATGGCATTTACGGATATAACGGCTATGGCAATCGGAGCAATATATCTAATCATAAAATACCAAAGATCAAACATAAATTTGCTCATATAAGGACCGTAAAGCTCACGTAATGCCTCTTTTTTGATTACAAATCCGACAAAAACCGACACTGTAATACCGCCTATAGGCATGATGATATTTGAAACTAGATAATCAAGGCAATCAAACAAACTTTTGCCAAAAAAGACCAAATTCTCTTTAACGCCTTCGATATTTGAAAATATACATAAAATTCCGGCGATATATACGAAAGCGGCTATGCTGACAAGAGCTTTTTTGCGTGTAAAGCCAAATTCTCTTATAAGATAGTATGTAAACGGCTCAAGCATCGAGATAGCCGAAGTAATGCCTGCAAATATAAGAGCCGTAAATAACGCAAAAGCAAATATATGCCCAAATGCGCCCAGCTTAGCAAACAATGTAGGCAAGGAGATAAATACAAGCCCTACTCCCTGACTAGGTTCGGCGCCAAACTCAAACACAAAAGTAAATATGACAAGGCCTATTAAAATTCCCATTATTACGTTAATGATGACGATGATTATAGACGAGCTTACTAAATTTGTGTTATTTGGCAAATTTGCAGAATAAACTATAATGACGCCCACACCCAAAGAAAGTGTAAAAAACGCTAGTCCAAGCGCGGTAAGAACGCTATCAAAGGTTATCTTGGTAAAATCGGGCACCAGCAAAAATTTAGCCGACTGAATAAAGCCGTCCATAGTAACGGAATATGCAAGCATAGCTATCACAAGCACCAACAAAGACGGCATAAGCCACACATTTACACGCTCTATCCCACTCTTGATACCTTTTGAAACAATGTAAAAACAAATTATATTTGTGATAGTAAAAAATAGAATTTGAGACGATACGTCTTTTGAGACAAAATCGGTAAATATAGCGGCCGAAGTCTCTATATCAGCTGGCAAATTCGTTAAAACCATAAAAGCGTATTTAAATATCCAGCCTATAACGACGGTATAAAACGATACGAGAATGATCGCTCCAAGCATCGTAAAACCGGCAAATTTCCAGCCATTTTTGTTGGTGATCGCAAGCTTTTTAAAAGCATTTACAGGATCTGATTCTGAAAGTTTTCCTATCGCTACTTCACCAAAAAATATGGTAAGCCCGATAAAAAACGTCAAAAACAAATACAAAAGAACAAAAGCAGAGCCACCGTTTTGTCCGACCAAATATGGAAATTTCCAAGCATTTCCAAGACCTACCGCACTTCCTGCAACGGCTAATATAAAGCCGATTTTAGAGAACTTATCCTGCACTTAGCAAACCTTAATTTTATTTAAAATCATTAAAAAATCTTAAATTAGCATAAAAAAGCTTTTAAATTTCTAAGCTTAAAAATATTTCATTAATTTTGTTAATAAATTCGTATAAAATCGAAACAGCTTAAAAATATTTTGTAAATTTGTAGCATTTTTAGATACAAGCAAATTTAGTTGATAAATTTTTCAAAATTTAACTAAATCAAAGCAAATTTTATATAAAATGCGCCACAAAGTTTCAAAGTAGGGGTCTGATCCGAACTGGCTTAAATTCATCAAAGGAAATTTCATGAAAAAGATTCTTTTTCTTATGGCTGCACTTGCTTCATTTGCATTTGCAGGTGACGGCGAAATGCTAAAATCATACTCAGTTCTTGCGGCTGCTCTTGGTCTAGGTCTTGCAGCACTTGGTGGAGCTATCGGTATGGGAAGCACGGCTTCTGCTACAATCTCAGGAACTGCTAGAAACCCTGGCGTTGGTAGCAAACTTATGACAACAATGTTTATCGCTCTAGCGATGATCGAAGCGCAAGTTATCTACGCACTTGTTGTTACACTAATTATTCTTTACGCAAACCCAATGTTTTAATATTTCAGCCCAACTTCGGGCTGAATTTCTTTGTAAATTTTACTTCTGTTGCGATCATGGTGGAATTGGTAGACACGCTATCTTGAGGGGGTAGTGCCGGTAGGTGTGCGAGTTCAAATCTCGCTGATCGCACCATACTTCAAACTTAAATCTTAAAATGTATTAAATTTTATTTAAATTCAATATAAGCTTAAATTTATACACAATTACAATAAATACTATCTATATTATAGGATTTTTAATTAAGACTGTAAAATTATACTTTAAATATAAGATAATTTATTTATAACTATAAATATTACTTTAGTAGTGAAATTGCTTAAACTTTAAATATTAATTCGTTTTTATATTGTTTCTAAAATATTATTATCTTAAAATTTCTTCAATCAAACATCAAAACAAGGAGATGAGATGAAAAACAAAAAAGAGTTAGGTTTCTTTGAGGCTTACAAACAAGATCCTATCAAAGCCGATCTTGATATATTCGGAAGAAAGACCGATGAGAGCAGAAGAGGATTTTTAAAGAAAAGCTCGCTTCTAGCGTTTGCGGCACTGATTGGAGCAAACATCCCTTTTGCGGCTAATTATCCAAGCGGACTTATACCTGCAGCACTTGCCGCAGTAGATGAAAATTTCAAAATAGAGGGTAAAAACGGACTTCTTTACCACAATGACAAGCCTATAACGGCAGAAACTTTGCCTCAATTTTTTGATTCGGAATTTGTAAAACCTGAGCATTTTTTTGTTAGAAACAACGGTTTAGCACCGGAGATAAAAGATCTCGATCCTAAAAATTGGAAGCTCGTAATTGACGGAGAGAGCTGTCTTAAGCCTACTACCTTTACGCTTGAAGAGCTAAAAAAGAAATTTAAACACTACACTTACGCTCTAACCGTTGAGTGCGGCGGAAACGGCAGAGGCGAGATCATACCTGCCACAAGCGGTACTCAGTGGGGAGTTGGCGCGATAGCTTGCGGAAGATGGACAGGCGTGAGAGTAAAAGACGTGTTAGAAAGTTGCGGTATTAAAAACGATGCGGTTTATGTAGGCTACGAGGGTATCGATATCCCGCTTGACGGAGATGCTAGCAAAAAGCCGATTAGCAGAGGAATTCCTATCAAGAAAGCTCTTGAAGAAGAAACTCTTATAGCATGGGCTTACGAAGGAGCTGATATTCCATTTATGAACGGCTATCCGTTGAGGCTTGTTGCGGGAGGTTTTCCGGGTTCCGTTTCAGGTAAATGGCTAACTAAACTTTCCGTTAGAAATATAGTTCATGATGGACCAAAAATGTCAGAATCGTATAAAGTGCCTGTTAATCCGGTGGCTCCAGGAACAAAAGTAAGCAAAGATACCGAGATGAAGATAATTGAGTCAATGCCTGTAAAATCAGTCATATCTCATCCTATTACAAATTTTAAAATGGAGCTTGACAAAACGCTTGAAGTTCGCGGCAAAGCATGGGCAGGCGACCTAGAAGTAAAAGAGATGGAGATAAGCATCGATTTTGGCGAAACATGGCAAAAGGCAACTGTAGAAAAACCTCTAAATAGGCTTGCGTGGCAGTCATGGAAAGCTTCGGTCAAATTCCCTCAAAAAGGATACTATGAAGTCTGGGCAAGAGCTACGGATACAAATGGCAAAAAGCAGCCGATGGTTCTTCCTGCATGGAATCCAAAAGGCTACCTAAACAACAGTTGCCATAGAGTAGCCGTATATGTGGGGTAGGCTATGAAAAAATTACTCGCACTGCTGCTTGGGCTTAGCTTTGCGCTAGCAAGCGAGCCTAAGATCGACCCTGAAACAGGGCTTAAGATAGATGAAGGCTGGGAGCTTATCGTGGGAAACTGCATGGCGTGCCACAGTTTAACGCTCGTAACCAAACAAAAAGGCGATAGGCAAACATGGAAAGACTTGATAAGATGGATGCAAGAAACGCAAGGGCTTTGGGAATTTGATCCTGAAAGTGAGAATTTGATCCTTACTTACTTGGCTAAAAATTACCCTAACGACTACACGACAAGAAAGAGAATTCCTTTAAAAAATACTCTTAAAAATTAACATTAAAGAGGGGCGATTCCCCTCTTTTGATCTCATTATTTATACTTAATAAAATTTTCTATTTAAATTTTATCGTTCAAACCAACCGCTGCTAATTTTTAAGATTTAAACAACTTAAATTTTGCCTATTTAATAAAACATTTAAAAATGTAAAATCAATTTTAAATCATTGGAATTTAGCTAAAAAGGGCATATGCGCCCTTTTTATTACATAAATACCGGAATTTGCGTGTGTTTTAAAAAGTATCTCGTAGTTCCGCCAAGGAAAATTTCTCTAAAGCCGTTTTCGCCGTATCTACCTGCAACTATCAGATCAAAGTTCCCTTCTTTTGCCGATTTTAAAAGCGCTTCTCCCGGAACGGAAGTAGTCTTTACGATTTCAAAAGTCGCGTTTATATCGTGTATCTTTAGATACTCTTCAAGCTTTTTTAAGCTCTCTTCGGCAGATTCGTCAGGATGGGCTTTACAAGTGATACAATGAACCTTTTTTGCTTTTTTAAGCAGTTCTATCGAGCTTGAAAGCGCGCGCGAATTTTGAGTAGAGCCGTTCCAACTGACAAGGATATTGTCCGTGCTAAATTTCGTTAGTTTTCTTGGTATGGCTATTGCCGTCTTGCCGCTTTTTAGCACCGCAGCTTCAAATGTGCCAGTCACCCTACCGTCAAGCGGAGCTGCAGCTACAACCATATCGCAAAATTTTGATTCATGCTCCACCACAACGCTTCTTTTGCCACTTTTGGTAACAAATTTTGCACTTGCCTTACCAGTAGGAGTATCACTTATCTCCACGCCAAGTTCGGCACAAATTTTCTTAAACAAAGCCTCGTTTTGCTCATGCTCTACGCCAAGCTCCGCCTTTGCAGCTTTTAAAAACTCCTCATACAAAACTCCGCCGCGAAGAGTCATTTTCATATTATAAACCGCGCTTGGATCAAGCTGACTAGCTAAAATTTCAATATGTGTATCAAAATGCTTAGCCACGAGCAAAGCCCCGTAAATTCGTTCTTTTACATCATCCCCTGCACCGATTGGGAAAAGCAACTTCTTATACTGCATGATACTATCCTTTTGAATTATTCTGCTAAAACAAGGGAAATTTTATGCCCTTTTTGCTCGCTTACTTTGACCTTTACTCTATCGCCCTCTTTTAGCGGTGTTGAAATTTTTGAGATATGAAGCAAGCCGTCAACTCCACCCTTAAGTCCTACAAAAGCTCCAAATTCGACTACTTTTTTAACTTCACCTTCAAATTCATCGCCTATATTAAAGGTGGGCTTTGCTCTATCTTTATCTCTGCCGTCTCTTCTTTTTCCGCCAAATCCGTTTTTAGAGCCATCTTTTGATACTATTTGGATGATATAATCTTTGGCTGCATCAACCTTTGTCTTTTGAGCGCCTGCGATTTTTACTTCGCCTTTTTCCCTATCAAGATCAATGGAAACTTCAAATTTCTCTATGATCTCTTTTATGGTCTTACCGGCTTGTCCGATGATATCTACTATCTTGCTAGGATCAACGCTAAACAGCTCAAGTTTAGGTAAAATTTCATCATTTACAGCTATCTCTTCGTTTGCTTTTTCCATCAAATTTAAGATATGCAGCCTTCCTTCGCGAGCTTGATAAAGAGCCTCTTTTAAAACATCAAGGCTAATTCCTCCAAGCTTTATATCCATTTGAAGCGCAGTTATACCCTCGCTACTTCCGGCAACTTTAAAGTCCATATCGCCGTCATGATCTTCAAGTCCCATTATATCAGTTAAAACCGCATGCTTGTCACCTTCAAACACAAGCCCCATAGCAACACCTGCTACAAGTTTTACGGTATCTACTCCTGCAGCACGCAGAGCAAGAGAGCCTCCACACACGCTTGCCATAGAACTTGAGCCGTTTGATTCTAAAATTTCAGAAACCAAACGAATAGTATAAGGAGAATTTACATCCACACTTGGAGCAAGAGCGCGCTTAGCCAAGTTTCCGTGCCCAAGCTCTCGTCTGCCAGGAGCCTTTAGAGGGCTAGCTTCGCCTACGCTAAAGCCCGGGAAGTTGTAGTTAAACATAAATTTATCCACGATTGCAGATTTTTCGGTAAGCATATCATACATCTGTGCATCCGTATCCGTTCCAAGCGTAGCTACCACAAGCGCTTGAGTCTGTCCGCGCGTAAAGAGACAAGAGCCATGAGCATTTGGCAGTATATTTGTCTCGATACTTATAGGGCGCACATCCTTAAGTCCTCTGCCGTCGGCTCTTAAGCCTTCGTTTATGATCTGGTTTCTAACGATTTTTTTCTTATACTTGCCAAGAACGTTCATTATCACGTCCTCTTCCCAGCCCTCTTTTTGCGCGACTTCATCGGTTAAAACCTGCTTGGCTATCTTGTTTAGCTCGCTTGCACGCTCGCTCTTTGCCATCTGATTTATAGCAAATTTCACATCGTCTTTATAAAATTCATCAAGATATATCGCGATACTTTCGTTTTCTATCTCAGGCTTTAGCTCAAGCTCGGCGTAAGCCTTTTTATGCGATTCAAACGCCTCTTCATAAGCATTTGATGCTCTAAGTATCGCTTTGCCGGCTTCGGCTATAGCCTCTACGATAAGATCTTCGCTAAATTCATTCATGTCTTGCTGTAAAATAATGCCGTCGTTTAAATTTGGGTCCATAATCGCATCAACGGCTATCATAGGCATAACTTCGCCTCTTGCTTGAGCGATACTTCTCATCTCTATCATCAAAAGCTCATCCTTAACACCCGCTACATACAAATCAAGAGCGCTACTTTTTAGCTCAGAATTGCTCGGGTTTATGACAAATTTATCGTCTATATACCCGACTCTCACACCACACACAGGAGAATTCACGGGAATATCGCTTAGATAAAGAGCGACGGAAGCTGCATTTAAAGAGACTACTTGTAAATCAACTTCAGGATCGGCAGAAAGTACCATAACTACGATTTGCGTAGGATAAGCATAGCCCTTTGGAAAAAGAGGCCGTAAGGAGCGATCTATGATGCGAGCTGTTAGAGTCTCAAAGTCACCCGGTTTAGTTTCGCGCTTAACATATCCGCCGGGAATTCTGCCTGCGCCATAAGCTTTTTCTATATATTGCACCGTTAGCGGTAAAAAATCCTCACTTACTTGAGTATCCTCTCTTGCGACGGTTGCTAAAACGACCGTATTTTTCACTCGCAATAAAACGGCTCCGCTTGCTTGTTTTGCGACTTTGTTTATATCATAAATTTCAATTTGGTTATTAACTTCTATTGAATATTGCATGCTTTAATATCTCCTTGTTTTTGTAGTGGTATATAAAATGGACTCTCTTCCAATATAGAGAGTATAACTGACGGCTTTGGTTCGATCTTGTTCTTGTAGTAAAAATCCACATCGATAAAATTTGCGATCTTATGCACGGCATAAATTTCATCTACAAGTTGGGTTAATTGACTTGCTACATTCGTAGCTATAAGTGGAGTAGCATATCTAACGGATTTAACGCCCTCTTTCATAAGAGTTTTGATGCAAATGAGAGCGGTTATGCCCGTTTCGCAACCCTCGTCGATTAACAAGATGTTTCTATCTTTTAAATTTCCTATTAAATTTCCTTTTCTGTACTTATATACGTTTTTTAAAATTTTCTCCTCATACTTTCTTTGAGCTTCGCCGTATATGAAGTCATAGCTTATCCCAAACGACTTAACAAGCTCGTCATGCACAAGTATCTCATCGGTTTCGCTTACCATAGCAATCTCGCACTCGGGATTGTTCGGAGCAAAAACTCTTTCCGTAAAGAGCATTTCGTAGCTTAAATTTAGCCCTCTTGATACTACGTCAGCTAATATAACGGAGTCGATAGAAGAGCAGATAACAAGATAGTTGTTCTCCACAAGCTCTTTTTTGGGCAAAATTTCAAGCAACTTGGCTGCCGCTTCAAGCTGGTTTTCAAACATAAGCTCGTCTATATAACTCATCTATTTTGCTCCTTTGAGCTATCACCGGTAATGCTGTCTAACGAAAAATCGTAATTAATACCGCCCATAGGATAGAAATTTATCGTAAAATAAACGCCTTTTGACTTCTTGGATGCCGAACCGCTTGTAGTAGTTATAGGCTCAATGTCTTCTTCGTAAACTATAGAATAATTCCAGCACTTTCTTTTATGTCCTATTCCTAAGTGCCAGTGTTTAGTATACTCTCTTTGTATATCATACTGAAGTCCGCCAAGCAATCTATACTGATGAGGCAAATTTATAAAACCAGAGCCGTAAATAAAATTTTGTTTATCTTGTAAGTTTTTGCGCTCAAATGTATGCCATAAATTTGAGCCGAAATACTCGTTTGAATAGTTAATGCCCGATTGTATTTTTTCTAATTTTTTATATTTGTGAGAATACTCAAGCTTATTATAAAGAGATAAATTCGTAAAAGGAAAAACGGCTATTATATTTTTTAAATTCGAATACTCGCTCTTTTGCGTATAGTATCCTTGAGAAATTGTGTGTCTTAGATACTTTCTGCCCTCACCGGTGAAAAAATACTGTGTTAATCTACCGGCAACCTCATCTTCGGTGTATTGAGAACCTATGAAATTTTGATATTTGCGACCAAGCGCATCATAGACATAGATATCTTCATCGTTTTGAGTAGTTTCATAATCATCAGGCAAACTACCGTCATGATATCCTCTAAATACATAATCAATCCCCAAATTTAAGCTATGATAAAAACTCTCATAAGCTTTAGCCAAATCCGTATGAAGCGAGAATTTATGCGCATTTTCCATATAACTTGCACTCTTATCCTCATCGCCTGTCGGTCTATAAATTTTGTTTGAATAATTAACCAAAGTAGCATAAAAATCATGATAGTAAGAGAAATTCAGATACTCGTCCACAAGAGGAATGTGCAAAGACAAAGGAAGCTTAAACTCGTATTGAGTGGCCTTAACGCCTATTTTTCTAGTGTAATTGTGCGAATGCAAATCAACAGAATATAGCAAATTCGGTAAAAAGATAGAATCTACGTATTTATGATACTGAAAACTAGGATACTCCTGCAATGTGTCTTTATTTTCGTTTGGGCTGCCTACTTTTGCAGTATCTATATAATACCTTGCATAAGCTCCAAAATAGTGTTCATCACTACTTATAAAGTAGTTAAATTTAGAAGTAACAAGTGAATTTTCATCATTATTACCCCCGCTTCTACTCTTTAAATTTATATAATCTATATCGTTTAATTTAGTAGCGTCAAGCCACAATCCCTCTTGCAAATTCTCGTCTATAAGATGCTTTACCAAACGATCTCGCTCATACCTTACCTCTATGCCTTCGTGAGTCTTATTTTTTAAAGGAAGTCTGTTTGAGTTTTTGGCAATCTGCCTTTCTTTATAGCTTGCTTTATCCCAGAATTTACCCATAGCAATAAAGCCTTTAGAATAAGGCGAATCAACAAATCTAAATTTAGAATAAATTCCATTACCGCGCATCGTTCTAATCTGCGGATTTAGCTCTATGTCCCATGAGTTATATTCGGCTATATAAATCGGCTGCCTGTAAAAAAATCCATCGCTTTTACCGTAGCCAAATTCAGGAGGAAGCAGTCCCGTTCTGCGTCTAGTATCGGTTGAAAATCCAAAATAAGGCAGATAAAAAACAGGAACTTTACCTAGATAAAAAACCGGATTATAAAGGTGTAAAAATTTACTCTGTTTATTTAGCTTTCCGCTACTAAATTTGATACTCCAATCAGGATCCTGGACATTACAACTTGATACGATAGAGCCGCTTGTTTTGTAGTATTTCTCATTACTCTCGCTCTCATCGCTTTGCATCCAAACTTCCATATCGCGATTCATCATAAATAGCGCTTCGTAGCTACTATCCTTGCTGTTTAGATCGATTTTAGCATACCCGCAGCGAGATACTTCATCCTCTCCACGCATTACGTTTACGTTGCCAAACAGCTCTAAGATACGTTTTTGCTGATCATAAACAGCCTTGTCCGCGCTTATCAGATACTCTGAAGAATAAACAAGTACGTTTTTTTCAGCCGTTACGATATCTCCTTGACGATTTACGTCATCGGCTAAAAGCTCAAAATCCTGAGCGCTTAAAAGGGCTGAAACGGAAAAAATAAATATAAAAAATATTCTAATAAACATCGATCACCACTGTCTTTGCGGTCAAATCATGCCACGTTTGAAGAGTTTGGTTTCCAAGCGCCCAAGCAAAGCCAAGGAAAAAGCAGTTTTCACTAATAATCCTAACGATACTTCTTATAATGGAAGCGCCTAAATTCGGCTTATCTAAAAGCGCTAAATCTACACAAACTATCTTCATGGCGATTTTACCAAGAGTTGCGCCGTAATACCAGACAAAAAACGCTTGATATAAAACCTTTAGCATCACAACTTGAGGAATCAAAGAGTAAGTGATATTCATTACCTCTTCATAGCTGCTCGTCTCTGCAAATTTGCCCCAGTAAATCACGGTAAACAAAATAGATATCAAAAGCTCGTCTATCAGATAAGACATGGCGCGCTTTTTGGTAGAAGCTAGGCGAATACCTTCTCTGTCAAGCTTATCTAGGATATTTTCGCTCATCTAAGAGCCTGCCATGCGATATCTTTGCGGTATTGCATACCGTCAAATTTTACATTTTCGCAGAGTTTATAAGCCCTATCTCTAGCCTCTTTTACATTTTTTGCGCTTGCTACGCATACTAGCACTCTACCTCCGTCAGCGTAAATTTCACCGCCTTCTTCGCTAACTCCCGCATAGGCTATATGAGAGCCTTGGGGAACATTTTCTACGCCTATTTTGGCTTTAGGGCTGTTTTTGTAGGGATAGTTTTTGCTAGCAACTACGACTCCGACAGCAAATTCATCCTTTATCTTAACATCTATTTCGCTAAGCCTTCCGCTTGCTGCTTTATATAAAATTTCACTCAGATTAGACTCAATCAAAGGCATTAAAACCTCACACTCGGGATCACCGAAACGAACGTTAAATTCAAGCACATAAGGCTCGTTTTCAACTACCATGAGCCCCACAAAAAGCACTCCGCAAAACTCATTTCCCTCAGCTTTCATACCCTTTAAAGTAGGCTTTACTACTTCTTCTTCAACTTTCTTTATAAGCTCTTTTGTAGCTAACGGACTTGGTGCATACGCTCCCATACCGCCCGTGTTTGGACCCTCGTCATTATCAAGCAGTCTTTTGTGATCTTGAGCTACCGGCAAGCTTACGAAATTTTCGCCGTCACATAGAGCAAAAAAACTAAGCTCAAATCCGTCCAAAAACTCCTCTACAACTACTCTTTTTCCGGCCTCGCCAAAGCTTTCGCCGCTTAGCATCTCTTTAGCGGCTTCAAAAGCCTCTTCATGAGTTTTTGCTATTATTACGCCCTTGCCTGCACATAGTCCGTCCGCCTTTACCACGATCGGTGTTTTTAAGGATTTTATAAATTCATTTGCTCTATTTACGTCATCAGTATTTAGATATTTAGCCGTTTTTATAGCGTGTCTTGCAAGAAAATCTTTCATAAAAGCCTTTGAGCCCTCAAGCCTAGCAGCACTCTTACTTGGTCCAAAGACAGTTAAGCCGTTTGCCCTAAAGATATCCACTATCCCTTCGCTAAGAGGCGCTTCAGGACCTACGATAGTTAAATTTATACCTTTGTCTTTAGCAAATTTTGCAAGCTCTTCGTAATTTTTATATTTGATATTTTCGCCAAGTTTTGAAGTAGCTCCATTGCCCGGAGCAAAGTAGATTTTACCGACGTTTTTTTCGCTTTTAAGCTTTAAGCCTATGGCGTATTCGCGCCCGCCGCTGCCGACTATTAGTATATCCATGCCGTCTCCGTAAATTTAAAACACCCGAGCGAGCGGTGCGTAAGTAAGCGGCCCTAAATTAAAGCCAACCTTGCAAATAGGCGACATCCCTTAGGTTGCAACTTCTCGCGCTTTTAGGCGTTCAGGCAAAGCCACATCACACAGATATCGCACATCTTCGCCCATACTAATGTGTTGGACCCAAAAAAGTACGCTGCCAAATCACTCAGGCAAGTAAATTATATAGTGATTTTGCTTAAAGTAATGTTTTAGCAAGCCTTATACAAGACTCTACGCTTTGAATTTCACTTGTGGTAGCAGTTGTAAATTTATCAAGCTCTTTGCTTGTCGTTTGTCCTATGCTAACGGCCTTATAGCTATCATCCCAGCCAAAATTTGAGATAAAATTCTTAACAGCCGAAGGAGCGGTAAATATGATCACGCTTTTTGGTTTAGGCTTTAGCCCTATTTCCGCCTTCAAGCAGACATTTTCGTAAGCTACTATCTGAGTTATATTAACGCCTGCGGTTTCTAAAATCCCGCCTAAATTTGAAACCGTTTTTTTAGCTCTTAGATAAAGTGTTTTTTTATCTTTTAAAAGCGGTAAAATTTCGCTTGCAAACTCTTTGCCGTGCGAGTTTTGTCCGATATAAATTCTATCAAATCCTATCTGTTTTGCCGCATTTGCACTTGCGTCACCTATGGCGTAAATTTGCAAATTTTTATCGATTTTGATTTTATTAAATTCTAACGCTTTTATAGAGTTTTTAGAGGTTATGATAAGCGCTTCAAATTCGCTTAAATCAACTTCAAATTCGCTAAATTTAATCTCATTTAACCTAAGCGTCTTTGCGCCCTCATAATCCAAATTTGAACCGACTAGATAGATCTTTTTACCCTCTAAATACATTTTTCTTTAAATTCTCTATATATTTGTACACCATCAGGTTTTCCGTATTCTTGAACAAGTCTATTATGAAAATCTCTTAGCACTCCTTCTGTATCTCGATAAATTTGCCAAACATACTTTCGTACTTGATAATCAACTAAATCAGTATGATAGTCTTTTCCATAATCTTTCCTAGCATCTTCAATTATTTGTCGATACACTTCGGAGCCTTTTATCTGACCAAATTTCTGAACGCAAGCACCGTGTAAATCTTGTAAATTATCATTATTTTTTATTAATGTCTTTGCTTTTTTTATGTCGTTATTACTAACTATCGAGCTATCTTGTGAGTTATAAACATTTATAATTTCTGAATTTGAATTAATTTTCTCAAATTTTATTTTATTATTGATGTGTTCACTATTGTTAAAATAATTGATTACATCATCGTAGAATTTATCATTACTAACAATATAAATTTTGCCGTTTTCATTACACAATCTGCCCATTAAAAAAACAATTATTTTATCTGCAAAATCCTTGCTTGAAGAATTAATGCAATAAACACTATACTCAATTTCTTTTTTTTTAAATTGACTAATAGTTGATGCCTTAATTTTATTTTTCTTATTAGTTACTATATAAATCTTATCATTTCTGCTAAGATTTATAATACTTAAGATGTTATCTACACCTATGTTTTCATCGTCTATTATAAAATGCCTCATTTTTACATAACCTCATAAAAAATAGTTAATTATAATATGATTTAATTATCAAGCATATTAATTTATTTTTACCTTCTCATAAAAACTCTCTCAAGCCAAAAGCCAAATGTCGTATCGGGGATAAAAAATTCCCCATCTTGCTTATCTATTATCTCTTTAGCAAAAAGCTGTTTAAGTGCCGCTTGCAAGGACGTTTTGCTTATGTTAAATTGCGACAAAACACCGAGTGAAAAATACTCTTTTTGACCTTTAACAATGATCTCAAGCGCTTTTTTTTGATTACCCGTAAATGTATCAAAAACAAGTCTGTAAGCGCCGTCTTTACTTTGCAGCACTGTATCAAGTGCGCTTAAAACCGCTTTTTTATCAATTATTTTTTCATTTTCATAGATAAAATACAAAACATTTTGTATGAGCTTCGTATCAAATTTGCATATACCCGCAAGCTCGTTTATCTGGGCTTGAGTTGTTTTTAAGAAATTTTTAGCGTATTTATAAATTTCATTTTGCTTTAAGGCGCCAAGTTCAAAATGAGTAGCCATCTCAAAAAGAGGCATTTTATGGCTAAAAAGCAAGGTTAGTATATGGCGCTTTGAGCCAAGAAATATAAACGAGATATTTTTACTGGTCTGCATAAATTTACGCAACTTCGCATCTATCCTAAGCTCGCTAAACTCGGCTATTTGCTGAAATTCATCGATGATAAAAACTACTTTTTTCTCTTTTGAAATTTCATCAAGCATATTAAACAGATCATCCATCGCCTCGTCAAAGCTTGCGTTTTTTATCATCGGGCTTGCCGAAAGTTCGTAAGTAAGCGGATCAAGCGTGATCTCAAAGCTTATTCTTTTGAGTTTGGCAAGGATAAACTTAAATGTACTTTGAAAATTAGCTTTTTGTGATTTGGCGACATTTTTAAGTAGCTCTTTTACAAAATCCTCTCCGCAAGTCATATCGAAGATGTCGCTATATATACAGACAAATTCCTCTTGATGACGGCGCATAAACTCCTTAATGAGCGTGGTTTTACCCATGCGTCTTTTTGAATAGATAAGCAAATTTGAAGAGTTTTTGGCAAATTTATAAATTTTATCAAGTTCGTTTTGCCTGCCGTAAAATGTCGAGCCGTCAGCTAAGGTTTCAAATGGAAACGGATTTTTCATAGAGCACCTTATATTGTTTGGTATGTAGATATTATACCATTATTTTTATACTAAAACTAAAATTTAAAAGATACTTTTTATTTTAAAAGTCCGTTTTTAACTAGATATTCTCGCGCGACATCATTGGCGCTACGCTTTAAAACCCGCACGGCATAGTTCATATCGCTCATCTGCTCACTACTTATCTTGCCGTTTAATTTACCTAACGCACGCCCTATCTGCGGATATTTATCAAGCGTATCTTGTCTCATCAAAGCGGCCGCTTCATAAGGCGGGAAAAGTCTCTTATCATCCTTAAGCGTTACAAGATCAAATTCTCTTATCTCGCTATCGGTCGAGTAGGCATCTATCACCTGAACTTCTCCGCTTAATATAGCTTTGTACCTTAATGCAGGCTCAACGGTTTTAACATTTAAATTTAAACCGTAAAGGGATTTAAGACCCAAATTTCCATCTTCCCTGTCGTTAAATTCAAGAGTAAATCCGGCAGCTAGACCGCCTTGAACCGACTTTAAATCAGATATGCTTTTGATATTGTTTTCATGAGCAAATTTACGCAAGACCGCAAGCGCATAAGTGTTTTCAAACCCAAGCGGCTCAAGTAAAACAAGGTTATCCTGTTTTGCTAAACCCTCTTTTGCAACCGCATAAACCTCTCTTGCGTCATTTGACAAATTTGCTGGCGGATTTTTAAGAAGGCTTGATAAAATAGTACCCGTAAATTCGGGATAGATGTCAATATCTCCCGCCTTTAACGCCTCGTATAAAAAGCTTGTCTTGCCAAAATTCGCTTTAAGCTCAATCTTTAAATCAGTCTCATTTTCTATGAGTTCTTTAAATAAATTGATTAAAATTTCAGGTTCGGCACCAAGCTTGCCCGCTATCACGATACGATCCTCTTGCATACTCATATTCGGCACAAACGAAAGCGCAAGAGCGAGTAGAAGCGTTGCAAGAGCGGTTATAACGAGCTTAAGCTTTTGTCGCTCTAAAAATTTAATGCCCGCACTAAAAACTATCGCCAAAAGCGCAGATGAGATCGCTCCTATCAGAATTAGCGAAGTATCGTTCCTATCGATACCAAGAAGCACAAACGTCCCAAGCCCGCCCGCTCCTATGAGTGCTGCTAAAGTAGCGGTTCCTATGATCATAACCGCAGCCGTTCTAATGCCTGAGATGATAACAGGCATAGCAAGAGCCAGTTCAAATTTCTTTAGGCGCTCAAATTTACTCATACCAAACGCCCTTGCGGCTTCTTTTAGCGCAGGATCTATCTCACGAAGACCCGTAAGAGTATTTTGCACGATAGGAAAGAGTGCGTAAATAACAAGAGCTATTATGGCAGGTATAGCACCGATACCAAAAATCGGTATAAAAAGCCCCAAAAGAGCAAGCGAAGGTATAGTCTGAAAGATGCCCGCAACCTGCAAAACAAACTCGCTTATACGCTTGTGATTTGAGATGAAAATCGCAAGAGGAATTGCTATAAAGATAGCCAAAAGAAGCGAAGAAAGCGAAATTTGCAAATGCTCAAGAGCAGCTCGCACAAGCTCATCTTGCCTCCCATAAAGCGTAGAAAAAAGCTCACTCATGCTTGCGTCGCCTGGAAAAATTTAGCCACAAACTCATTAGCGGGCATATCTTTAATCTCTCCTGCGGTTCCCACTTGCACGATCTGCCCGCTATTCATCACACAAATTCTCTCTCCGACATTTTGCGCTTCGTTCATATCATGAGTAACAAACACGACAGTCATGCCAAGATCTTTATGAAGCTCCTTAATAAGCTCCTGAAGTTCAGCTCTTGAGATAGGATCAAGCGCGCTAAAAGGCTCGTCCATAAGCAAAATTTTAGGCTCGGCTATGATGGCTCTAAGGATACCTACTCGCTGCTGCTCTCCGCCAGAAAGCTCGGCGGGATAGCGGTGCAGATAGGTACCCGGCTCAAGCCCTACTCTTTGAAGCAAATCTTTAGCCAGTGATACACGACGCTTTTTGCCGTATTTTTTCATTTCGGCTATAAGAGTGATATTTTCGCAAACGTTTAAATTCGGAAAGAGCGCTATTTGCTGCAAAACATAGCCGATATTCAATCTAAGCTCACGCAGATCGTAGCTTGTGATATCTGCGCCGTCTATGCTAATCTTTCCAGATGTCGGCTCTATGAGGCGATTTATCATCTTTAGCGTAGTCGTCTTGCCGCTACCGCTTGATCCTGCAAGAACAAAAAATTCGCCCTTTTTTATGTTTAGAGTGAAATTTTTAATTACTTCAGTATCGCCGTAAAGCTTGCTAACTCGCTCAAAGCCGATCACCATGTTCCTTTAAATTTGCTTTAATTTTTAATAGTAGTTTATCATAAAAGCTTTAAAGCAAAATTTTACAAGAGTGGCAACCGGCTTGATATAAAAATTTTATTTATCTCTCGTTACTATTAAAAGCATTTTAAATTTATCTTTTATCTTTAACCCGTGCGGGATCTTGCCCGGCATCACGATACTATCGCCCGCTTTGATATTAAAATTCTCATCGCCTATCGTAAGCGCAAGCTCTCCTTCAAGCGCAACTAGTAGCGCGTCTCCAGGTGCGGCGTGAGTGGAAAGCTCCTGCTCGCCGTGAAAACTCATAAGCGTCATCGTGCCGTTTTCGTTTTTTACAAGGGTTTTACTTACAACTTTGCTATCTTGATACTCGATCGCATCCGCAAGAGCGAAAATTTCAGCCTTTGACAGGTGGTTTATCATTGTATTCTCCTTGAAGTCTATTAAAATCATCTTTGTTTTTTCTTCGCTCACGATCTTGCGCCACGTCTCTTTTTCTATAATAAAAGCTTCGTTTTGTTTAAGGCTAAATTTCTCATCTTCGCAAAATAGCGAAATTTCACCCTCTAATATCCACAATAACGAGTCACCAAATCGCTTCTCTTTGTCAAGCTCTTCGGTAGTGTCAAGCGCGTAAAGATCAAGGTCTAAATTTTTATTTGAAAACAGTCTTTGGCTTACTATACCGCCGTTTTCAAAGCAAATTTCGTCTTTGATATTGTAAATTTTACTCATTGTTTTCCTTTGTCAACTTATATCAATTATCAAATTAACAAAGGAATTTTAGCAGGCTGAACGATAAATAATCTTGATATGGATTATCTTTAAAGACTTATTGCATAAATTATGGTGATAATACTAGCTTGTTGTGTAAAATACAATCAATAATATAACCTTACATTACTACTATTTGCAATTTTAGATATTATACTTAATATTAAAATATTAAATTGCGTAAAAGGCTTATAAGATGAAAAATACGGTTTTATTGGGAAACAGTTTTAATCAATGCGAAAATAAAGATAAATCTTGGAAAGAAATCTTAAAGATCATAAGAGACAAAAACAATATTGACATAGATAATTCACTGATTACAAGCTCAAAATACACCTTAATATATGAATCATTATTATCTTTGAATAAATCAATAGATAACTTTAAAAAGAAAGAAAGAGAAGTTAAACAAACAATAGCTGATGAACTTTCAAGCCTTAAAATAAGCCCTCTATATTATGAGTTATTAAAAGTAGATAACATACAAAACATTTTAACAACAAATTATGATAATTGTATAGAAAAAGCTCTCTTAAATAAAGAATATACAGTAGAGAATATAGACGATACAGAAACAAAGTATAGCCTTAGGAGAAAAATCAAGTATAGTCATAACATACATCAAGAAAAAAATAAAACCGTTTGGAATATTCATGGAAGTATTAAAAAGACGGATACTATCATGTTAGGGCATGATCACTACTGTAGCTATATAGGAAATATTAATCAATATACTGAAGGAAATTATTCTTTTAAAAAGCACAAAAAAGATATCAAAACAAAAAGCATAGAAGAAAAATTAACAACAGAAAAGCATCATAAATATGATGGTATTTCATGGGTTGAACTTTTTTTAATTCCAATATACATATTGTAGGTTTTGGGTTTGATTACAGCGAAATTCATTTATGGTGGTTATTAATCATAAGATCTAGAATTATAAAAAAAATAAAAAACTGTATTGATAATAAAATATATTTTTATGGAGATTTAACAGGCAATAAAGAAAAGATAAATTTCTTTAAAAGCTATGATGTAATTTATATAGAAATAAAAGTTTTAAATAATGACTACAAAACACAAAACAAAGATATAATCAAAAAAGTGGATAAAATAGTAAAAACTCTTAATAAATTTCCTTAAATAAATCGCCTAGATGATATCTAAGCGATTTATTGAAATTAATCAATATAAAAATATTGATTTGAAAGAATCAAAAGCTTATTTTACTACTCCCACTCAATCGTTGCGGGCGGTTTGGAACTGATATCATAAACCACGCGGTTTATACCACTAACTTCATTGATGATACGGCGTGAAACGTTTTCAAGCAGATCATAAGGAAGTCTTGAGAAGCTAGCCGTCATGCCGTCGCTTGCATCCACTACGCGGATACAAACGGCATTTTCGTAAGTGCGGTTATCGCCCATTACACCAACTGAATTTACGTTTAGCAGTACGCAGAACGCTTGCCAAGTTTTGTTATACCAGCCGGTTGATTTAAGCTCGTCACGAAGTATCACGTCAGCTTTGCGAAGCAGCTCTAGGCTAGGAGAATTTACCTCACCCATGATACGTATCGCAAGTCCAGGACCAGGGAACGGATGACGGAAAACAAGATCACGAGACAAACCAAGCTCAAGCCCAAGCTGGCGAACCTCATCTTTAAAAATATCTTTTAAAGGCTCTATCAGTTCAAAGCTCATCCAGTCAGGCAGCCCGCCTACGTTATGATGGCTTTTTATCGTCTTGCTTGATCCTACTACCGAGCTTTCTATGATGTCTGTATATAGCGTGCCTTGAGCTAGGAATTTTACGTTATCGTGCTTTTTGGCTTCTTTTTCAAAAATTTCTATGAATGTTTCGCCGATTATCTTGCGTTTTTTCTCAGGATCCGTTACTCCTGCAAGCCTCTCAAGAAAAATCTTGCTAGCGTCAATACTTACAAGCTCCACGCCTAGTTTGGTTCTAAAAGTCGCTTCGACCTGCTCTCTTTCGCCTGTTCTTAAAAGTCCGTTATCGACAAATACAAGTATGACGTTTTCAGGGATTGCGTTAGCTAAAAGTGCTGCAACCACGGAGCTATCCACGCCTCCGCTTACTGCGCATAGGACTTTTTTATTGCCCACTTGCTCTTTTATCTTCGCAATTTGCGTTTTAGCAAAGCTTCCCATATTCCAAGTGCTTTCGCAGCCGCAGATATATTTGGCGAAATTCTTTAAAATTTGCGTTCCAAATTCGCTATGCTGCACCTCTGGATGAAACTGAAGCGCATAAATTTTACGCTTATCATCGCCAAATACGCAATAAGGAGAATTTTCGCTTACGGCAAGAGATTCAAAGCCGTTTGGTAAATTTAAGACCATATCCGAATGGCTCATCCATACGATCTGTTTTTCAGGCGTATCCTTAAATAAGTCATGAGGCTTGATTACGTTTAATTCGGCCTTTCCGTACTCTTTTTGATTTGCAGCCACAACTTCGGCTTTATTTACGTGAGCGATAAGCTGCATGCCGTAGCAAATTCCCAAGATAGGAAGCTTCATTTTAAATACGCCCTGATCGCAAAAATACGCATCATTTGCATAAACGCTTGCAGGTCCGCCGCTTAAAATTATCCCTTTTGGCTTTTTGGCTTTTATATCCTCAAGCTTAGCGTTAAACGGCAAAATTTCGGTATAAACGCCCTGTTCGCGAAGGCGACGAGCTATAAGCTGGGTATATTGCGAGCCAAAATCCAAAACTATAATATCTGATTGCGTCATTAGTATAATCCTAAAATTTCAAATTGCACATACCAAACGACAAGCGATACGATATAGCCTACCACTATCGTCCAAGCATGCTTCATGTGAGCGCCAAACGTATAAATTCCTTTTAGCTTGCCCATTACTCCAACACCCGCAGCAGAACCAAAGCTGATCATAGAGCCGCCGATTCCCGCTGTTAGCGTTACTAGTAACCACTGATCAAGTCCCATTTCAGGGCTTGACTTAAGCACCGCAGACATTACAGGGACGTTATCAACGATTGCCGATAAAAATCCTACCGCGATATTCATAGTCGTAGGTCCGAATTTATCATAAAGCGCAACAGCATGATTTAAAAATCCTAAATAGTGAAGCGCGCCGACTGCCGCCAAAATACCGAAAAAGAAGTAAAGAGTGTCGTTTTCTATCTTTGACATGTAGTGAAATACATGCATAGGCTCTTCATTTTTATACATTCTTTTATAGTAGTAAGCATAAAGACTAAGCAAAGAAAGACCAAATATCATACCCCACATAGCAGGCAAATGGAAAAGTTGGTGCGACATTACGGCAGAAAAAATTGTGAAAATTCCAAGCCCGATTACTACTTTGCCGCCTTTTTTGATAGTTACTTTAGGCTCTGTAGCGGGATCAAAGTGAGGACTTCCTTCAGGAACTACGCGCACAAGCAGTACCGCAGTAACGATCCAGCCGATAAGAGAAGCAGGAAAAAGAGCCAAGAAATCAATAAACGGAGCCTTGCCTGCAGCCCAAGCCATAAGCGTAGTGATGTCGCCAAACGGACTCCATGCACCGCCTGCGTTTGCCGCTACGACGATGTTTATAGCTCCTGCGACTAAGAAATTCGTATTGTGTCTATCTATGGTTATTAAAACCGTAGAAAGGATAAGTGCGGTAGTTAGGTTATCAGCTACTGGGCTTAAGAAAAATGCTAGCACACCCGTTAGCCAAAAGAGTTTTTTGTAAGTGTAGCCTTTTGAAACGAGGTTATATTTAAGCGTGTTAAACACGTCTCTTTCGATGAGCGCCTCGATATAGGTCATCGCAACCATTAAGAAAAATACGATTTGCGAAATTTCAAGGATCAGGTGATCGACCTCGTTTTTAAGAGAGTTTATCTCCATGCCGTTTAAAACCATATAAAAGCCGATAAGTATAAACATAAACGTTCCGATAAACATAGCAGGCTTTGCTTTATTTATATGGAAATTTTCTTCAGCGGCGATAAAAAAATACCCCACGACAAAGATGACAAGACAAGCTATGCCTATCCAAGTCGTAGTAAGGTCTACAGGCTCGCTACTGCCGCCTCCTGCAGCGAAAGCAAGCCCGAACAAAAGGCTTAAAAGTCCAAAAATCCTCATTTTTTCTCCTTAAAGTTTATTTATTTTTTCGGTTTTAGTAGTGTTTGTTCTGTCTGAGTCGTCATAAAACGGATCGGCTTTATACCCGCACCCGCTAAGAAAAATTAACAAAAAAAATGCTAAAATCGCCTTATGAAAGACGCTAAATTTATCATAAATCATATCGTAAATAATCCCTTTTTCTATAAGCTAAAAAACCAAAGCGAGTGCGCTAAATTCGTTAAGCTACTAAGCTTAAACCACCAGCGCCTCATAGCCTTTTGCTACGTTAAAAACAGCATTTTGTTTTTTGCTCTTAAGCACCCTTTGGGGCTTCAAGAGTTTAAACGAGATAGTAATATAAATATGTTAAAAGGCTTATTAAAAATTTATGCTAGCGCAAACGAAGGCTCTATTTTAGGTCAAATTTCAGATATAAAATTTTTCGTTACTAAAAATTTGCGCTTTAGCGTTACACCTAAAATCCCAAAAAAACAAATTTACATAGAAAAATCCAAAGGCAAATTTATAAATCTAGCCAAAAACCCTCAAATTCACGCTAAATTTGAGAACATTCGAGAGGCTATAAGGTCAAATTTAGATGCTAATTGACGAGATTCGCTCTCTGCCAAACAGCCCGGGAATTTATCAGTATTTTGACAAATTCGATAAGCTTCTTTACGTAGGCAAGGCTAAAAATTTAAAAAACCGCGTTAAGAGCTACTTTAGCTTCACACCTTCTCTTGCGCCTTCACCTAAAGTAGGAGCTAGAATTTTTCAAATGATAAGCCAAACGGTTCGTCTTGAATACATAGTAACTCCAAGCGAAGCCGACGCGCTGATACTTGAAAACTCTTTTATCAAGCAGCTAAAACCAAAATACAATATTCTTTTGCGAGATGACAAGACTTATCCTTACATATATGTCGATTTTGACGATGAATTTCCACGATTTGACATTACTCGCAGGATCATAAAAGGCAAAAATATCAAATACTTCGGGCCCTATTTTAAGGGAGGAAGAGAGATGCTTGAAGCGCTTTATCTAAATTTTAAGCTCGTTCAAAAAAGAAGTTGCGTCAAGGGCAAAAAATCTTGTTTATTTTATCAGATCAAGCGTTGCGAAGCGCCGTGTGAAGGCAAAATAACCAAAGAAGACTACGGTAAAATAGTAAATTCAGCCATATTAGCCCTTCAAAACCCGCACAGCCTGCAGGCGAATTTGTCAAATTTGATGATGCAATACGCAAAAAACCAAAACTACGAACAAGCGGCTAAAATTCGCGATAAGATAGAAACAATAAAAGATTTGGAAGTAAAGATAGAAGTTGATCTTGCCAAACTTGAAAATTTTGAAGTATTTGCCATAAATCTGCATGAAAATTTTATCTGCGCGGTTAGATTTAGCGTGCAAAACGGCAAAATAATCGGTGTAAATCAAAACATAACCCCGTCTAAAACCGCATCAAGCGAAGAGATAAACGAGGCTTACAAGCAGATCATCTTAGAAAGCTTTAGCATAGATAGCCCAGTAATAACGACTAAAATTTATACTAATGACGAATTTGAAGATGCAAGCTTGATAGAAGAAATTTTAAGCAAAAGGCACGGCAAAAATTTTAGCGTCAAAACTCCAAAAATAGGCGAAAAAAAGCGAATTTGCGAGATGGCTAAAACAAATGCCGAAATTTCTATCAAAAACTATATAAAAAGCCACGATAATGACTTTTTACGCTCACTTAAAGAGTATTTTGAACTTACTCATATGCCTTATAAGGTCGAAGCATTTGACAACTCTCATATGTTTGGCGAAGCTTGCGTGGGAGCGATGATATGCTTTGATAACGGCGAATTTGTAAAAGAGCGATATCGTCATGTGCATTTAGAAGCTAGAAACGACTATGATCAGATGAAAGAAATGCTTATAAACAGGGCTTTACGCTTTGACAAGCTGGCTCCGCCCGATCTGTGGGTGATAGACGGGGGCGAGGCTCTTTTGAATTTAGCTAACGAAATTTTAAAAAGCAGCGGTGCAAATATCGATGTGATCGCGATATCAAAAGAAAAAATAGACGCTAAGGCACACCGAGCAAAAGGGTCCGCAAAGGATAAAATTTACACCGCAAAAGGAATATTTTCGCTCGCTACGGACGATAAAAGGCTTCAGTTTTTTCAGAGGTTGCGCGACGAGGCGCACCGCTTTGCCATAACCTTCCATCAAAAAAGCAAAAAGAAAAAAGATTTGCACGCAAGCAAGCTTGCAAATACGGGAATTTCAGCAGGAAGTATCGCCAAGCTCATTAAATTTTATGGAAATTTTGAAAGTATATTAAACGCCCAACTTAGCGAAATAGCAAAAGTTACAAACAAAAGCGTAGCAAGTAAAATAAAAGCTCTTAAGGATAGTGAAATTTAAGACTAAATTTTAAAGAGCAAATTTGCCAAGAGTTTAGCGGATTTTCTTTTCTAACTCCTCATATCTTTTATAAAATTCGCAACTATCCTCATATCCCATATCGCAACCCATTTTTAATAACTTATTCGCTCTTGTTTTGTCTTTATTTACTCCCTTTCCTTCATAATACAAAAATCCTAAATTCATACAAGCGCCCGGATATCCTCCCTCACAAGCCACGGTAAATAAATTTGCGGCTTTTTCATACTCAATAGCGCCGTATAAAGAGTTGTTGTATAGATTTCCAAGCGCAATGCAGCTATCTAAAAATTCATTTTCGCAAGCGTTTTTATAAAGCTCTTTAGCTCTATTTATGTCCATATCGACACCATATCCGCCCTCATACAAAGATCCCAGCTCATAGCAAGCCTGCATTAGTTTGCCGTCGCAAGCCGTTTTAAAAAGTTCGTCCGCTCTTTCATAACTAAGCTTAAGATCAGCCCCGTCATAGTATAAATAAGCGATTTCTAAGCAAGCCTTTGCATATCCGAATTTGCAATACTTGTAAAAAGACTCATCGATAATCTTTTGGTTTTGGCTAGGTTCAAACGATGTTGCGTAACGTGTCGCGGCAAGATAACACTCTAAAGAGTCGTTTATCTCGCAAGCCATTTGAAAAGAGGCGCTAATTTTTGGATATTTAAGCTCAAGCTTGGCTGCTAGAGCATAAGAAATTCCAAGCTCTTTGCAAGAGATGATATCGTTAAGCAAACAAGCTTTTTTTAAAAGATTATTTGCTTTTATATCCTGCTCTTTGGTATCTTCTTCAAAATAAACAAATGCAAGATAGCGACACCCTAAAGGTTCATTAAGATTACAAGCAGCATGAAAAAACTCACTCGCCTTATAGTGATTCATAGTTAATCCAAATGTTCCATTCAAATAAAAGCTTCCAATGCAGTAGCAAGCAAACCCAAGCCCCATATCGCAAGCTTTTTTATGGAATTTAACTCCTTTTTCATAGCCTCTCTCGTCTCCTTCAAGCAAAGAAGCTCCTGCGACAAGACAGCTTCTTGCATCTCCTGCATTGCAAAGCGCCTCTTCGTCACTTAAATTATCAATTCTGGCGTTTAAAACGAGAGTAAAAAACAGCAAAACGTATAAAATTTTTATCATTGATTTTGGACTTTTATTGATATCAAAAATCAAATTCTATAATTTAACTACTAGATATTTGCTTAAATTTGTTAGAAATTTTATGAATTTATAAATAGAAGATAAATTTGACTTGAAAGTCTAAAATTTCAAGTCAAATTTGCTAAATTTTAGGCTTAATAACCCTTTGCTTTTAGCGTTTTGTAGTTATCGCACGCAGGCTGATATCCTAGCTCGCAAGCTCTACCGTAGTGCTTTTTAGCCGTTCTTAAGTTTCTCTCTACGCCAAAAGCTTTATCGTAAAGCTCGGCAAGATTATTGCACGCTCTGTATTCGCCGGCATCGCATGCGGTACCATATAGCATGATAGCCTTTTTGTTATCTTGTTTTACACCTTGTCCGTTTGCATAGAGCACTCCAAGGTTACTGCAAGCTAGCGCGTGTCCGCCGTCACAAGCTTTCGTAAATAATTCTGAAGCTTTCTTAAAGTCTTGCTTGTCACCCTCTTTCATATAAGCCGTACCTAAATCATTGCAACTTACAAAATTTCCGCCTTCGCACATCGCCTCAGCGTTGTTCATGTTTGCCCACAGAGCTACAGCCCCGATAGTTAAAGCAAGGATAATCTTCCTCATCTTAATTCTCCTTTTTATAGAAATTTTATTTATCACTCTTTTTTTCTTGCGAACTATCGCCTTTAAACCAGTTTATAACCTTATCAAAGACGCTTTCATCGGCACTACTTTTGCCGCCTTCTATACCAAAACTCGCCTGAAGCTTGTTTAAAAGCTCTCTTTGCTCGTCATTTAGCTTACTTGGAGTTTGAACCGAAATTTGAGCTATCAAGCGACCCACTTTTTTGCTATTTATACTTTTTACGCCTTCGTTCTCAAAGACAAATTGCTGCTTATCTTTAGCCCCTATCGGCAATTTTAGCTCAGTCGTGCCCTTAAGCGTCGGTATAGTTATCGTCTCGCCAAGCATCGCCTGAGTAAAAAATACGGGAATTTCGATATAAACGTCATTACCGTTTCTTACGAAGTGCTCATCCGGGTCAACAGAGATATTTACGTAAAGATCCCCTCTGCTTCCGTCAACCGAGACATTACCTTTACCGCTAACTCTCATCCTCATACCATCATCAACGCCTGCAGGGACATTTATCTTGACGCTATGCTTTTCTTCTTCGTATCCTACGCCGCTACACTTACCGCATCGCTCTTTGACAACTTCGCCCGTGCCATGACAATACGGACACTCCTGCACGAAGCTCATAAATCCGCGCTGCTGGCTTATGCGACCTCTTCCGTGACAATGCGGACAAGTCTGATGCAAGCCGTCTTTTGAGCCTGTACCCTTACAGCTTGCGCACGGCTTTTTAACTTTATACTCAAGCTCTTTTTCTATACCGAAAATCGCTTCGTTAAATTCTATCCCTATTGATATCTCAAAGTCAAGCGGATATTTATCCAGGCTTCTTTTCTTCCTACTTGTGCCGCCAAAATCTCCGCCAAAAAACGAGCTAAATATATCTCCCAAATCAAAATCCGCTCCAAATCCGCTAAAGCCGCCCATGCCGCCTTGAAGGCCTGATTTGCCGTATCTATCGTAAATGCTCCTTTTCTCATCATCGATTAGCACCTGATAAGCTTCGTTTATAAGCTTAAATTTATCTTCAGCCTCTTTATTTCCTTGGTTTCTATCCGGGTGATACTTAAGAGCAAGTTTTCTAAACGCCTTTTTTATAGTTTCTTGATCGCTTGTTTTACTGATTTCTAAAATTTCGTAGTAATCAATCTCCAAAAAAATCTCCTAAATTCATCTATTTTAAAAGGCGATTTTATCCTATTTAAACTAAATTAAATTTTATTTATCATTTTTTAATCAAAATATACGAGCGGTACGAGTTGGTTTTGTGTTTTCTATAATTTTAAAATTTTTAGTTATAATTGCGCTATCATAGTAAGAAAGGAAACAAAATGATTAATGTTTTAATGATTGAAGACGATCCGGAATTTGCTCAAATTTTATCTGAATACCTAGATAGTTTTAATATCAAAGTTACAAATTTCGAAGATCCTTACCTCGGACTAAGTGCGGGGATAAAAAATTATGATTTGATCATTCTTGATCTTACGTTACCGGGAATGGATGGACTTGAAGTTTGCAAAGAAATTCGCGAAAAATACGATATACCTATCATTATCTCTTCAGCTAGAAGCGATATAAGCGATAAGGTCGTAGGTCTTCAAATAGGTGCTGATGATTACCTGCCAAAACCATACGATCCAAAAGAGATGCACGCTCGCATCATGAGCTTAATTCGCAGATACAAAAAGACTAGCGAAAGCGTTGAAGAAACTATTGATTCACTCTTTAGAATAGATGAAAAAAGACATGAAATTTACTATAACAACGAAGCCTTAACCCTAACTCCTGCAGAATACGAGATACTTACTTATCTTATCAAGCAGCACAGCTTTTCGGTATCTCGCGAGCAGCTGGTGTATAACTGTAAAAGCTTAAAAGATAAAGACTCAAAGAGCTTAGATGTCATCATAGGAAGATTAAGGGCAAAGATAGGCGATAACTCAAAAAGCCCTAAGCATATCTTTTCGGTAAGAGGAATAGGCTATAAACTCGTAGGATGATACGCTACTCTATAACCACGAAAATAACGGTAGTATTTGCTATCGCTTTCTCACTTGTTTGTATGTTGCTTTTAACTTTTGGCAACATACAACTAAACGATATGCTCGAAAAGACTAAAGACAAGCAGATGAGTGCTATAACTTATCTTGTCGATCTTTACGAGCGCTCAAATCCACCAAGCGACCTCTCGCAGTATTTTAAAAACTTCGGTTTAACCTACGTGGATAATAAAAATTTAGCCGCAGACATCATCGCAAACGGGCATGTGGTCCAAGCCAAGCAAACCCCAATAGGCATGATGCAATCAATCCACTACAAAGACAACGTTTTTTTGCATATCAAAAATTCAGCTTTTCAAATTCTGCTTGAGAGCAATGACGCTAAAAACATAAACGATCCGCTTTGGATAGGATTTTTTATCACGACAACCCTACTTATATCGTTATATATATCGGTTATCAACTCGCTTGCTCCGCTTAAAAAACTTGGTAACGATATGCGAAAATTTGCCGCCGGCAACATGGATGTAGAGATAATCTCTCCAAAAACAGTAAAAACGGATGACGAAATTTCGCAAGTCGCGATCGAATTTGATAACGCTGCAAGCAAGATTAGAGAGCTTATCCGCTCGCGCCAACTGTTTTTAAGAACTATTATGCACGAGCTAAAAACCCCTATCGGCAAGGGGCGGATAGTATCTGAAATGGTGCAAAACGAAACGCAAAAAAACAGGCTAATAACCATATTTGAAAAGCTTGATATGCTTATAAACGAATTTGCTAAAATCGAGCAGCTATTATCTAAAAGTTATGCGCTAAACTACCAAGAGTGCTTCTTTTCTATCATCATGGATCAGGTTAAAGATATGCTCATGCTTGATAAATTCGAAGAAAAAGTATCCTGCGAGATCAACGACGACATGCTGCTTCGCGTGGATTTTCAGCTCTTTACTCTAGCACTTAAAAATTTGATAGATAACGCCATAAAGTACGCTGATGACAAAAAAGCGCATATAATCTGTGATAAAAACGAAATTTACGTTAAAAATTTGGGCAAACCACTTGAAAAACCGATTGATTATTATATGCAAGCTTTTATCAGAGAAAAAAATAGCAAAAGCGCAGGAATGGGGCTTGGACTATACATCATCGAACAAATTTGCAATATGCACAAATTTAGCCTCACGTACTCCTACAAAGACGGATATCACATCTTTTGCATAAATACAAAACCAAAGGAAGCAGTTGAAAAAAGGGCTTGAGAAATTTAACGAGCTTGTGTCCGCGTTTGAAAAGCTTCCCGGAGTCGGCAAAAAATCAGCCCAACGCTTTGCTTATCACGTCTGCTTACAAGATACTTTTGGCGGGCTTAAGCTGGCTCAAAGCATAGAAGATGCTGTTAGATTTACAAGAAAGTGCCAAATTTGCGGCGGGCTTAGCGAAAACGAGATATGCGATATCTGCAGCGATGAAAAGCGCGACAGTACCCTTGTAGCCGTAGTAGAAAACGCAAAAGATATCTTAGTGCTTGAGCAAAATGGAATTTATAGCGGGCTATATTTCGTGCTTGATGAGATAACTCCTGAAAATATCGGCAAGCTTGAAAACATGATAGTTAAAAACGGCGCCCAAGAGATAATCTTCGCATTCACGCCAAACATAAACAGCGACGCGCTTATGCTCTTTATCGAAGATCAGCTAAAAGATCTGAATATAAAATTTAGCAAGATAGCCCAAGGAGTTCCGACCGGAGTTAGCCTTGAAAATATCGATCTGCTCTCGCTTATGAAAGCGATTGAAAGTAGAACGCAGGTATAAATTTACGCTTAATCTGCAAAGAAAGCTCATAAAAGCTTTGAAATTATAAAATCAAACAAACCGTATGCTAAGCCACAGGCCTTGCTTTGGCACAAATTCAAATTTCTAAAATTCGTAGTCAAATTTTAAAAACCGATAGTTCAAACTTAAAATTTGATGATTATCTCTTTGTATGATTTAAAATTTACGGCATTAAGCCGTAAATTTAAGTTGATTATTTTGAAGATTTTTCTATATAAGAAAACTCAGAAATTTTAGTCCATTCTCTAGCTTTTTTCAAAAACGCTCTTTGAGAATCAAGAATTTCTTTAAATAGCGCGTCCTTGCTCGCCTCTTCGTCTAAAATTTCATCAGTCGCCTTCTTAAGTGCACTCATCACATCCTCAGGAAATGACTTAACCTGAATATCAGGAAATTCGCTTTTCATCTTGTTCCAAAATTCGCTATTTTCATAATACGCTTTTGTGAAAAGATCGCTTGCGACTTTATTCATAGCTCCTTCTAAAATCGCTCTTAGATCCGCGGGTAGCTTTTCAAAGCTCTTTTTATTTACGAAAAACTGAGTCTGACCGCTTGGTTCTTGCCAACCGGTGTAGTAAAATTTAGCAACCTTATGAAAGCCAAGCCCCATATCAAAAGCAGGACTTACCCACTCTACAGAGTCAATCGTCCCCATCTCAAGCGCCATATAAAGCTCGCCGATAGGAATTGTGTTTATCACTACGCCGAGTTTAGCCATAACCTCACCACCAAAGCCCGGAATTCGCACTTTTAGGCCTTTGAGATCATCTAAGCTCTTAACCTCTTTTTTAAACCAACCGCCCATTTGAGTGCCTGTGTCGCCTGCGTTAAATACTTTGATGTTGTATCTATCATAAACTTTAGCCTCAAGCTCTTTACCGCCGCCAAATTCATACCAAGCGCGAAGCTCGCTTGCCGTCATACCAAAAGGAAGTGCGGTAAAAAACATCGTTCTTGCGTCTTTTCCTTTATAATAATAAGAAGCCGTGTGTCCGATATCGTATTGTCCGCTCTTTACAAAATCAAGTATGCCAAATGGCGACTTGTGCTTTGACGGATGATCAACTCTTATCTCAAGTCTTCCTCCCGACATCTCTTCGGCAAGGCGCTTAAATTCCTTAATCGCATCTCCAAGCACCGGTGTAGTGCTCTCCCAAGTACTGGCTACTTTAAGTTTATATGTCTTGCTGTCCGCAAAGCCAAAAGTTACGGCAGCCATCGTTAATAAAACAGCTAAAACCGCTTTTGGCTTCATCGCGTTTAAAAACATTATCTCTCCTTTAGGTTAAAAATATCTAGGAATTATATAAAATTTTGCAAGAGGCTTTATAAAAATGTGTAGATAAAAGTTTCGTTTTTCGTTAAAAGCTACGAATTGTAACCATTTTGTTTCTAAAATTTAGATAGAATTACCAAAATTAAATCAAGGGCAACTATGATAAAAAAGACAAAAATTCTAGCGACTATCGGACCCGCCAGCGAAAGCGAAGAGATACTTGAAGAGCTTGTAGAAGCCGGAGTAAATGCATTTAGACTAAATTTCAGCCACGGCACGCACGAATATCACAAAGCAAATATAGAAAAGATAAGAAGAATAGAAAAAAAGCTAAACTATCGCATCGGCATCTTTCAAGATATCTGCGGACCAAAAATAAGGATAGGTAAGCTCAAAGAGCCTTTTGCACTCAAAGCGGGCGATATCATAGAGGTTTACGGCACTGAAATACTAGGCGAGCAAACTGCACAAAATCGCTACAAACTAAGCATCAACCAGCCTCAAATTTTACCTATATTAAAAGAGGGGGAATACATCTACTTGTATGACGGCTCAATCCGTGCAAGAGTCATAAAAAGCGGAAAAGTTGTAGAGGCGATGATAGAAAATAACGGGATTTTAAGCTCAAACAAGGGAGTAAATTTCCCAAATACAAAGATAAATATTGAAGTTATTACGCCAAAAGACAAGGAAGATCTTAAATTTGGTGCTCAAAACGGAGTAAATTTCGTAGCGATATCCTTCGTACAAAACGCAAACGACATCATAAAAGCAAGAGAAATTTTAAAAACTTTTGGCTCAAAAGCTAAAATTTACGCCAAGATAGAGAAATTTGACGCCGTAGAAAATATAGACGAAATCATAGCAGTAAGCGACGGTATCATGGTTGCGCGTGGAGATCTTGGCATAGAGGTGCCTTACTACAAGGTGCCGACCATACAAAAGCTAATCATCAAAAAAGCAAACGAAGCGGCCAAACCCGTCATCACGGCAACTCAAATGATGCTAAGCATGACAGAGCATGAAACCGCAACAAGAGCCGAGATAAGCGATGTGGCTAACGCCATCCTTGACGGTACCGACGCGGTCATGCTAAGCGAAGAAAGCGCTATAGGCAAAAACCCTGTAGCCGTCGTAAAAGCGATGAAAAATACTATCGTGCAAGTGCAGCAAATTTATCCTTTTAATAAATTTGACGCTTTTAGCTACTACGATGAGACCGACATGGTAGCCTCCAGTACCACACGCCTTGCTACTCAGCTTAAGGTTGACGGAATACTTTCAGTAACGGGCTCGGGAAAATCGGCTATAAAAATGGCAAGATACCGCACGGATATCGATATCATCGCAGTTACTCACGATGAAGAGACGGCTCATTCGCTAACTCTGGCTTGGGGCGTGATACCTGCGTTTACGGTTGAGCAGGATATGCTAAATTTAATCATCGCCAAAACAACCAAAAAGGCGTGCGATCTTGGATTTATCCAAAAAGATAAGACTTACATAATGACTGCGGGATATCCTGCAGGAGTTGAGGGTAGCACTAACCTTATACGTATATTAAAGCAAGATCAGATTGATTATTACATCGATGTGGCAAACAGCTTAGAGAAGTGAGGTAAAAATGCAGAGTATAAAAAAATGGCTTAAAATAGGTGCGATTATCGCGGTTGTGCTTGCTATTATCATAGGTTTTCTAATCGTGCCGTTTTTAAACGTGGATCGAATTCAAAGATTTATCCTAACCGATAGCCAAACAAAAGTTACCGAAAAGCTCTCAAAACAGCAAGATGATATATTAATGCTTTTAAAGGAGCAAAATGAGCTTCAAAAGCAAATTTTAACCGAGCTTAAAAGGCTAAATTTAGAGAAATCTCAGTAGATAAATTTGTCTGTAAAAATTAATAAATCAGCAGGCGCAATTAAAGTAAGAAAGCTTTCCTCATAGAGACTTCTATCCTGCTTTCATCAAGTTCGTTTGAATAGAATAAATTTAGAGCTAAAACCGCTTGATAAAGAAGCATATCGCTTCCGTTTTTAGCGGTAGCTCCAAGCGAAACGGCTAAGGTTAAAAACGGAGTAGGTTTATTGTAGATAACATCAAAGGCAAATTTGCTTCGGCGTAAGACGTCTTGTAAAATTTCTTTTGGCGCTGGCAAGCTATCGCCATTTAATCCTGCTGAAGTAGTATTTACTACCAAATCAAAATCACGAATTTTAAATTTATCCCAAGTAAATTTATTAAATTCGCCAAAATTTTCTAGCCTAGCCAAGCCTCTATTTAATACGCAAACATCGACATTTGCGCTACTAAGAGCATAAGCAACCGCTTTAGCGGTGCCGCCCGCTCCTAAGATGAGAGCTGATTTTATCTCGCCAAAATTTTCTATTGCTTTTAAAAACCCGAGCGCATCCGTGTTATATCCGTAAATTTCATCATTTTTTAAAACGATTGTATTTACAGAGCCGATTTTTAAGGCGTTTTCTTCAACTACGTCGCATTGATTTAGAGCTATCTCCTTATGAGGGACGGTTATGTTGGCTCCGTTAAGTTTTAGCTCTTTAAATTTATTGACTAAATTTGATCCGTCTTCAAGTAGATATCTTGAATAAATCCCATCAAGCCCCATTTCGCTAAGAGCCAAGTTATGAAGCCTTGGCGAAATGGAGTGTGATATAGGATTTCCAAAAACGGTAAAGAATTTCATCACTTAATATTTACTATAAATGCACCGCTTGCAATATTTTTCTTAATTTTAGCTAGCTCGCTCGCAAGCTCTTTGCTGCTATAAGGACCTACTAGAATTTTAATTACTTTGTTTCCTTTAACCGTAGTTCCGTAGAGATTATAAGTATAACCGTTTGCCTTAAGCTTTCTTATCTCTGCTGAATTTTCATCAAATTTACTAACGGCAAATACTTGGATATAAGTCCCGCTAGGCGGAGTTACACCAGGATCTTTTAAGTCGGTTTTAGAAATAGGCGTATCTTTTTTAGGCTGCTCTGCTTTTTTCTCAGGCTTTTTAACTTCTTCTTTTGGCTTAACTACTGTTATTTTAGGCTCTTGCTTTGCAGATTTTTCTACTTTAGCGTCTGCTTTTTTAGTAGTTTCGCTAGCTTTTTTCTCAGGTTCTATAACTTTTTGTATAGTCTTAGGCTCTTGTTCAACGGTTAAATTTTGCTCTTGCTTATGCTTAGAATCTTTATCTTTTAAAGCCTTAACCATATCCTCAAAACTATCTTGCGTCTTTCCTTCCGGTATGATAGGAACTTGCTGGAACAACTCGTCATTTTTAGCAGGTTCTTCAGGCTTTGGCTGCACAGGAGTAGGCACCGGCTTAGCTTCGTTTTGAGCTAAAGCACCATCTTGAGTCTTGGTTGTAGCAGGAGGCGTAGGTTTAGGTGCCTGCGGTTCAGGAGGAAGCACAAGTCTTGAATCAGGTTGCGCTACAGTGCTATCTTGCCCGCTTGAGTTTAAAATTTTCATCGCAACCAAAACACCTAAAAATACTATAAGCGCAAGCGCGATTAGCATTAAAATTTTCTTTGTGTTTTTACCTTTTTTTTCATCATTTTTTTCGAGCATGATATCTCGTAATTCATTATATTCCATCTTATCTCCTTACATATGCTTAGACCACGATGCCCCACGTTCTTTTTGATAGACTTTATAGGGCAAAGTAAGTATGTTAAAATCTCTTGGAACTTCAAGTGTCGGAAACACTCTCCACTCCTTTGCTAGCCGCTGAGACAAAAGCATGGATAGCTTGCTTGCCAGCTGATAGCCTTCATTTAGCGTTGTGTGACCTTTGTGTATATACAGGTGCAAATGCCCAGGTGTCTTGGTCTCATACGCCGTAAAATTTATATACCCCTCTTCTCTAAGCAACAACTGTGTCCTGTGCCAAAATCGCTCAGGCGTGCGTCCGTTATAATCAAATACGATATTTTCAACCTTATCGCTTGCACTTATCAAAGAGTGCGCTGCGATAATCTTGCCTTCGTTATGATCTTTTATCACTTGAAAATTTAACGGTTCGTCAATTTTTTCAAATTTATTAAAAAATATCCTTCCTTTGTGATCAATCTTATTTACGATATTATCGCGCTTAACCCAATAATGGGTCGTGATCATCTTAATTAACGTTATATCTATATTTTGCATTAATACATTGCTCTATCATAGATGATAAATTTGCTCGCAAGCTCTTTTAGTTCGGCTTTTATCTTGTTTTGAAGCTCTGTATTATTTATATCATCAAGCACATCAGCTATCTTATTTGCGATAAGCTCAAATTCGCTCTCTTTCATTCCTCTAGCCGTAAGTGCAGGGCTTCCTACACGAATTCCGCTTGTTACAAACGGGCTTCTTGTCTCGCCCGGAACCGTGTTTTTATTAACTGTAATTCCTGCGTTTCCAAGAGCTATATCAGCCTCTTTGCCGCTAAATTCTTTATTTAAAAAGCTCATTAAGATTAGGTGATTATCAGTACCTCCGCTTACCAGATCGTATCCTCTAGCCATTAGCACTTCGCCCAGTTTTTTAGCGTTTGCCTTAACTTGCTTTGCATAAATTTTCCACTCAGGAGACAAGTTGTGCTTAAATCCTACCGCCTTACCTGCGATAACATGCACAAGCGGCCCGCCTTGAATTCCTGGGAAAATCGCCGAATTTATCTTTTTAGCATACTCTTCGTTGTTTGTCATGATGATACCGCCGCGAGGTCCTCTTAGCGTCTTGTGAGTGGTTGAGCTTACCACGTCACAATACGGAAACGGATTTTGATGCTCGCCTGCAACAACAAGTCCCGCGATATGAGCGACATCCGCAAATAATATCGCGCCAACCTCATCGGCTATCTCGCGAAATTTCTTAAATTCAATCTCTCTTGTGTAAGCACTCGCTCCGCAAACTATCATTTTTGGCTTTACGATTTTAGCGATATCAAGCACTCTTTCGTAGTTTATCCTGCCGTCAAGCTCAACTCCGTAAAAAAAGCTCTCGTAAATTTTACCCGAGCTACTTACCTTTGCACCGTGCGTAAGGTGTCCGCCGTGGCTTAAATCCATACCTAAAATTTTATCTCCCGGATTTAAAAGCGCTCCATATACGCCTTGGTTTGCTTGAGAGCCCGAATTTGGCTGAACGTTTGCAAATTCGCAGCCAAAAAGCTCTTTGCATCTATCTATAGCGATCTGCTCAATCTGATCTACGAATTCGCATCCGCCGTAGTAGCGTTTGCCAGGATAACCCTCGGCGTATTTGTTTGTAAGGATTGAGCCCATCACTTCCATCACTTCAGGATAGGTAAAATTCTCGCTAGCTATCATCTCTAAATGATCGCATTGGCGCTTTAGTTCGGCTTGTGTTAAGTCAAAAATTTCTTTATCATAGTTTTGTAAACTCATTTTTCATTCTCCTTGATTTCGTTTTTAAGAGGTCTCATTGCAGGAAACAGCACCACATCCCGAATGGATTTTTTATTAGTTAGTAGCATAACAAGTCTATCTATGCCTATACCTTGTCCCGCAGTCGGTGGCATAGCATATCCAAGAGCCTTTACGTAATCCTCATCCATGGCGTGTGCTTCGTCATTGCCGGCATCTTTAGCTTTAATTTGCTCAGAGAAGCGATTATACTGATCAATCGGATCATTAAGCTCGTTAAATCCGTTTGCTATCTCTCGTCCTGCGATAAAAAGCTCAAATCTTTCGGCTATTTCAGGATTAGAGTCGCTTCTTCTTGAAAGCGGGCTAATAGAAATAGGAAAATCTATAATGAAAGTCGGATTTATAAGCTTGCTTTCTACGTAATTATCAAAAAGCTCGGCTTGCAAATGACCCAAATCAAGCTTGGCGTTTGCCTCAAAGCCGTCTGATTTCAGTTTAGCTAAAATTTTATCCTTGTCTTCAATTACATCTGCCGGAATTTCGCCTACTTCAACAAGAGCCTTTTTATAACTCATCCTCTTAAAAGGCTTTGAGAAATCAATCTGCATTCCGTCAAATTCTATAACTTTTTCCATATCAAGCTTATCAAACAACACTCCAAACAGCTCTTCTGTAAGCCCCATAAGATCGTGATATGTGTGATACGCCCAGTAAAATTCGATACTTGTAAATTCAGGATTGTGAGTTAGATCCATTCCCTCGTTTCTGAAATTTCTATTCATCTCATAAACGGCTTCAAATCCTCCTACTATAAGACGCTTGAGGTAAAGCTCAGGCGCAATTCTCATATAGCGATTTATACCAAGAGCGTTATGAAAAGTAACAAACGGCTTAGCGTTAGCCCCGCCTGCTATCGGGTGCATCATCGGAGTTTCAACTTCCAAAAAGCCCTTATCTTCAAAAAATCTTCTTATAGTACTAACTATGATAGAGCGCTTTTTAAAATCCGTCCTCACCTCGGGATTCATGATCATATCAAGGTATCTTTGGCGATATCTAGTCTCGATATCCACAAGCCCGTGATACTTTTCAGGAAGCGGACAGATAGCCTTAGTAGCTAGAGTAAGTTCGCTAACATGCATAGAAAATTCGCCCGTTCTGGTTACAAAGGCATAGCCTCTAACAAATATGAGGTCGCCTACTTCGATATTTTTCTTTACGACTTTAAACCAATCAGGATCAAGAGTCTTGTTGCTAAAATAAATTTGTAAATTTCCATCTTCATCTTCGATATTGGCAAATATCGCTTTGCCAGCATCGCGTATTAGCTTAACGCGACCTGCAAGGCTTACGAACTGCCCTTCGGCACTCTTTGACTCGGTATCTTTGATATGATTAAATTTAAGTCTGAATTTTGAGATATTCATATCTCGTCTTAAGAAGTGAGGATATGGGTTTATACCCATTTGTCTTAACTCCTCGATAGTTTTTAATCTTTGAATTTCTAGCTGATTTTCAAATATCACTACTTTACCTTTTAAATTTTTTTGCTGCAATCTTTACAAATTCCGTAAAGTTGCATCATGTGGCCGGTTAGTTTAAATCCGTGCTCTTTTGCTATATTCATCTGTCTTTTTTCTATGGTATGATCTTCAAATTCTATTATGACGCCGCAACGTCTGCATATCATATGATCGTGGTGAGGCTTTGTGGCAAGTTCAAATTTTTTGCCTTGAGAGCCAAAGCTGATTGAAGTAACCATCTCTGATTCTTCAAGCAAATTTAAAGTTCTATAAACTGTTGCAATGCCTATGTTTAGCTCAGGGTGAGCCTCTTTGATAAACAGATATAATTTCTCAGGCGTAAAATGCTCGTCGTTATTATAAAGAGTTTTTAGCAAAACTTCACGTTGCTGAGTATATTTAAGCCCATTTTCTTTTAAAACTTTTTTGAATTTTTCAAGCAGTGCGTCATATTCTAAATTTTCAATCATCTTTTACTCCTTTTGTGTTGTGTTGCTATCTACGGTATTGTTTGAATCAATCGAAATTTCATCTTTTAATGTCGTATTTATAGGTGGTTGTATAGTATTTTGTATATTTTGCTTTACTTCATTTACGTCTATATTCATTATCCATTTGCCGGTTTGTAAAAGCACGGGATAAAGGATACTGTCTTTCAGATACGGTTTTAGCTTGCTGTCTAGCACTCCGATATTAGCCACCGTTACTACCAAAACTGCAAATATCAAGAAAATTTTCGCACTCCCCATTATAAATCCGCCGATCTTGTTTAAAATCCCAAGACCGCTTAGATCTAAAAGCTTTGATAAAAACATACCTATAGCCAAGCAAACCACCCAAAAAACTATAAGTATGGATAAAAACCCTACAAAGTGTATTATGGAGTCGTTATCAAGCTTGTAAATTTTATCGTTTATAAATTTACCCGCTTCATTTACAAATCTGCTTGCAACTACAATACCGCCTATAAGTCCTATGAGGCCAAAAATTTCTCTTATAAGACCGTGCATAATGCCCTTTATGCCAAGCATCAAAACAAGAACACCCACACAGATATCAAAAATACTTATATTAGCAAAATCCATCTACATTCCTATCACGCCGGCTAATTCTTGCTGGCTTGTTGAATATCTCATCGCCATATCTTTTGTGATCTGACCTGATCTTACGGCTTTAGTTAGAGCTTGCGTTTGAGTAGTCATGCCTGTCATTTGCTGATTTAGTTGCATTTGAGAATAAATTTGATGAACTTTGTTCTCTCTTATGAGGTTGGCAATCGCAGGGTTGTTTATCAAAATTTCATGAACCGCTATACGACCTCCGCCGTTTTTAGGCATAAGGCTTTGAGAGATAACCGCCGTTAGCGAAACGGATAGCATGTTTCTTACCTGAATTTGCTCTCCGCCTTCAAAGCTGTCTATAATACGGTTTATAGTCTGTATTGCCGAGTTGGTGTGAAGAGTGGCAAAGACAAGGTGTCCCGTTTCAGCAGCTGTTATAGCGATAGATATGGTTTCTCTATCACGCATCTCGCCTACAAGTATTATATCGGGATCTTCACGAAGTGAATACTTAAGCGCTTGTGCGTAAGAATGCGTATCCGTGCCTATATTTCTATGAGAAAATAGGGATTTTTTATTTTCATGGACAAATTCTACCGGATCCTCGATGGTTATTATATGTTTTCTTTCGTTTAAATTTATCTCATTGAGCATCGCCGCAAGAGTGGTTGATTTACCGCTTCCCGTAGGTCCTGTAACAAGTATCATCCCCTTTTCGCGCTTTACTATCTCCTTAAAGATCGAAGGTGCTCTAAGATCGTCAAGCGAAGGAATCTCGGTAGGAATTATACGAAATGCCGCCGCTAAATCACCGTTCATAGTGTAGTAGTAGTTACCTCTAAAACGTCCGATATTGGGCAACTCTATAGCAAAGTCAAGCTCTTTTTTTTCTTCAAGCTCACTCTTTTGGGCGTCGGTTATGAGAGCATAACATATATCTTGTATGTCATGACCCGTCAAAACTCCCATTTCAAGAGGTCTTAAAGTGCCGTCTATTCTTATTTGAGGCGCACTTCTTGCGACAAGGTGTAAATCACTCGCTTTGTTATAAACAACAGTCTTTAAGAACGTTTCTAAATTCGTGCTAAATTTTCCGGTCTCTGTCATGGCAATCACTCTATGATTTTAGGAACAACAAAAAAGTGTTCGTTTCTTGCCGGAGCATGCTTTAAGATCGAATCTATTACGTCTGATTTGATCTCAACATCTTCTCTAAGCAAAGTACCGCCGTCTATGGAGCTTACCACAGCTTCGACATTGCTTAAATCAAGCTCATTTAAAACATCGACAAAGGTCAAAATTTCAGTAAGTTGCCTCTTAATCTCCCCCCGTTTATCCTCGCTTATTTCAAGCGAACTAAGCTTTTCCAGCTTAGCAAGTAACTCATCATCTATCTGCATAATGCCTCATTTGATTCAAATTTTAGTGCATTATATCACATTTTAGCTTTAACCTTTGTGATGTTTCAGATTTATTATGCTACAATTACAATCTTTTAACTACAACAATTTAAGGAAAAACATTGGCTATAAAAGAAGATTTAAAATCCATAAAAGAAGAGTTAAATACACAGGAACAATTTTTAGAAAACATAATAAAAAGCGAAAGATTTATTAAGAAATACAAAAAACCTCTCATAGTTACTTTGGTGTTGGCAGTATTAATGGTTGGCGCTTATTACGTCAATAACTTTATAAAAGATAAGAATTTTAAAGCAGCAAACGAAGCTTACGCTGCGCTTATAACAAATCCCGGCGACTCTAAAGCAAAAGCTACCTTAAAAGAAAAGGATATATCTCTTTATGCTCTTTACGAGTTTAAAAGATCGCTTGAAAATAACGATACCACCACTTTAAATTCGCTTATAAACGAACCTATCGATCCTATCTTAAAAGAGATAATCAAATCCCAAACAAACGAACAAAGCGGACAAATTTTAAGCAACTACAAAACGGTTTTAAAGGGTTACGAGCTTATAAAAGACAATAAAATAGAAGAAGCAAAGATAGAATTTAAGAAAATTCCTCTCAATTCACAGCTTCAACCGATAGTAAAAAATCTTGAACATTACCAAGGAAGCGTCAAATGAAAAAATTTCATATATTTTTAGCCGTTATTTTTGTATCGATTTTGCTTAGCGGATGCGGAACCAAAAGGCAGTATTTTGAGCCTGAAAACGTAAATTCAAAAGCTGATTTTGAGTATAAACTACCTGATAATATCGCTTCAACAAGCCTAAATGCGGCAGTTCTTGAAAACGGAATGGTCATCACAAAACACGGCTTACTGGAAAATGTAAAATTTCCAAAAGGCACGACGCTCTTAAATGTCCAAAAAGACAAATTTATAACCTCAACGCTTGATGGAAATTTAATAATCACAGACCAATACGGACAGGCATTATACGAAAGAAAATTTAAAGAAGCCATCGTATCTGCGTCGCTTGAAGACAATAGGCTTGCATTACTAAGCGCTTCAAATACGATATATCTTGTAAATATTGCGACTGACTCAATCATGCTTGAATTTGAATCATCAGACGTATATGCACAAGATTCTCGCACGGCATCACCTTATTTTTTAAGCTCTCTTGTGATATTTCCGACACTTGATGGAAAGATTATGATAGTTGATAAAAGTAACGGAAGAATTTTAAGAGATGTTGTCGTAAGTAGCGAGCAATTTTTTAATAACATAATATTTTTAGATGTGGTAAATGACACTATGCTTGCATCAACAGGCAAAAGAATCGTGTCGATAAGTCCGGAAAAAACGCTTTATTATAACGGCGAAATAAAAAATGTCATTTCAAATAAAGATAAAATTTATATCTTTGAAAAAGACGGCACGGTAACGCTAACCGATCTTAATCTACAAAAGCTAAATTCAGTAAATTTCAAATTCGCCATCTTTTCAAATGCAGTAGCATTTAGCGATCATCTTTATATTATCGAGAAAAAAGGCTACCTTATAAAAACTAGACTGGATTTAAGCGATGCGCAAATTTTTGAGCTAAGTGATGAGATAAAAGATAAGAGTTTTGTCGGATTTAAGGATTTTTATTACGATAACTACTACCTGAAGCTAAATTAAAATGAGCTCTGAAATTTATAAAATTTTTGAGGCTCATAATCTTGTTTTAAAAGATCTAAAACAGATTGATTTAAGCGAATTTAGCAAGAAAAAAACTCTCAAATCGGCTATAGGTATTGACACAAAGGGATTTTATACTATAGTTTTCATAAGAGAAGCCAAAAGCAGGTTTTTAAAAAAAGAATTTGAAGATATTGTTGAAATTTGCCGAAAAGTAGAAGAAAAACTTGGCTTGAAAATTAAAAAAAGAGTTATCTTTTACGGCTCGCAAATTTGCTCGAAAACACAAAATTTAATAAAAGAATCAGGATGGAAATATGACGCTGTGTGATATCGGCAATACAAACGCCACCTTTTCTAAAGAAGGTAAAATTTCAAAGATCGATATCCAAAGCTTTAAAAATTTTAAAAGTAGTGAAAAAATATACTACATAAGCGTGAACGACTCTCTTAAATCCAAGCTTGAAAATGATGAAAATTTCGTAAATTTAGAGCCGTTTTTTGAGATTGACACTATATATAACGGACTTGGGATCGATCGCATAGTAAATTGTTACAGTATCGATAACGGAGTGGTTATTGATGCGGGAAGCGCTATAACGATAGATATAATGCAAAACAAAATGCATCTTGGAGGGTGTATCCTGCCCGGAATATCTCAAAGCCTAAAAACCTATGAAAACATATCCGAACGACTTAAGGTATCTCTAAATTCACAGATAGATCTTGAGGCTTTACCTCAAAAGACATCGGACGCTGTAAGCTACGGAGTAATCAAGCCTATCGTCCTTCTTATAGAAAATATCTCAAATAACTCTAAAATTTATTTTACGGGTGGAGACGGAGAATTTTTATCTAGATTTTTTAAAAATAGTATTTATGATAAGAGATTGATTTTTCGGGGTATGCAGGCGTTAATCGAAGAAAAAAAGGAAATTTTATGCTGACAGTCGCACTGCCAAAAGGTAGAATCGCCGAAGAGACTCTTGAAATTTTTAGAAAAATTTTCAAAACTCCGTTTTTGTTTGAGGATAGAAAGCTCATCATGCAAGAGGGAGATTTTAAATTTTTAATGGTTCGCAACCAAGATATCCCCGTTTATGTCATGAACGGAGCCGCCGATATCGGCGTAGTAGGACTTGACGTGCTTGAAGAGCACAAGCCTGATGTATTAAGACTGCTTGATTTAAAAATCGGCAAATGTCGCGTTTGCGTAGGAGTTAAAGAGGGCGAAGAACTTGATTATAACGTCTCTGAACTTAAGGTCGCAACCAAGATGGCAAATATCTCTCGCAACTACTTTTCGGCTAAAGCGACACCTCTAAAAATCATCAAACTATACGGCTCTATAGAGCTAGCTCCGCTTGTTGGGCTTAGCGACGTTATCGTCGATGTGGTTGAAACAGGCGCCACAATGAAGAAAAACGGGTTAAAAGTGGCAGAAACTATCATGCACTCATCTGCACATCTGATAGCCAATAAAAATAGCTTTATTATCAAAAAAGACGAGATAATATCGCTTTACGAGAAGATAAAAACTCGAATTTAAGTGTTGTAAAAATCGAAAGTTTTATTATAAATTTAAGAGTGTAGATTTAAATTTTAGCGTTAAAACTTCTTATAAAATCACAAAAAATTTCATAGAGCTTTTCTACTTCATCCACGCGAACCCTCTCGTCTACAGCGTGAATTCTATCGTTTATAACTCCAAATTCAACTACTTTAACTCCAAATTCGGCTAAGTATCTAGCGTCGCTCGTGCCGCCTTTTGTATTAAGATCAGGCACGACACCAGTGATATTAGTTACGGAATTTTGTAGAGCTTTGACGATAGCGCTATTGCTATCTGTTAAAAACGGTTTTGAGCTCTGCTTGATATCAAGACTGTAGTCAAACTCTCCAAAAAGCCCTTTAACATAATCTTGCACGCGCGCAACATCCGTTTTGGTCGAATTTCTTATATTAAACATCACTTTTACGCTACTTGGAGTTACGTTACATACCTGCATTCCGCCTCTAATGTCCGTTATTACGATCTTGCTAGCGTCAAAAAACTCTCCTCCTTCATCAAGGTCAAATCCTGCAAATTTATGAAAAACGCTTGCAAGCTGATGGGTTGGATTTACGCATTTGTCTGGATATGCCGCGTGTCCTTGAATTCCGTTTATGGTAAGAGTTGCGTTTATAGAACCGCGCCTGCCGACTTTGATCGTATCTCCAAAAATTTTATCGCAAGTAGGTTCGGCTACTACTGCAAATTCAGGCAAATTTTCATTTTCTTTCATAAATTTTAAAGCTTCAAGCGTGCCGTATATAGCATCACCCTCTTCATCGCTTGTCAGTATCATAGATAAGGTGCCATCAAATTTAGCCTTACCCAAACTTATTTCAGCACAAATTTGCTTGCAAGCACAAACAAACGCCGCGACTCCGCTTTTCATATCTTGAGCTCCGCGAGCGTATATAAATCCATCTTTTTGCACAGGATCAAAAGGTTCGCTATTCCAATTCTCCCCAGCAGGCACAACATCGACATGACCCGCAAATGCAAGATGTGCTCCACTGCCAAATTTCTTAGTAAGTATTAAATTTTTAACTCCGTTTTTATTAACGAATGTGGGTTTAAATTCATCGCAATAATCCTTGATAAATTCAAGCAGTCCGTCATCATCAGGAGTGATGGATCTGAATTTCAAAATTTCTTTAAAAAACTCAATAACTTGCATAGTATTTCCGTCTAAATATAAATTTAAAGTAGGGTATGAGAAGGCTCACCCAGATAAAAGCCTTGAAATTCATCTATACCAAGAGCCACGCAGGTTTCAAATACGCTTTTTGAATGGACAAATTCGGCAATTACCGTAATATTTAATCTCTTGGCAAAAGCGATTATCGCACTTGCAACCGAGCGCGAATCATCGTCCGTATCGATATTTTTAATGATTGAACCATCTATTTTAATATAGTCCGGTTTAAGTTTTAAAATATAAGAGAAGTTGCTATATCCCGAACCAAAGTCATCAATCGCAATCTTTGCACCCATTCGCTTAACGCGCTCTATAAATTTACTAACCCGCTCAACGTTTTCGACATTTTCATCTTCTAAAATCTCAAACACCACACGATTTGCGACTTTATATCTGTTTATCCTATCTATGATAAATACGCTCATATCGCCGTCAGTCATATCTCTACCGGATAAATTTATAGAAATGATCGCGTCAGGAGTTTCATGAAGAAGCTTAAAGCTCTTCTCCATAAGCATTTTTTCGATATCAACATATCTTTTTATACGCTTTGAAACCTCCAAAAATATATGAGGAGAAACCACTTCGCGACTATTTTGAATACGCATTAGAGTTTCATATTTCATAACTTTTTTTTGCGCATTAAATATCGGCTGATAATAAGGAATTATCTTATCGTTTACAATAGCGTCTCTAATCAAATTCGAGCGTTTAATCTGCTCTACATACTGAACCGTATCATCGATACTCTTAAAATAACAAAAATAATCCTTGCCGCTTCTTTTTGCGAATTCAAGCGCAACCATAGCTTTTCTAAGAGTATGCGTATCATCCAGACAAAAGCCGATAGTGCAATGAACCTCTATGAGATCTTGCTTGTCATCAACTCCGCGCTCGACGTCTATTATAAGACCTTTGAGGCTTTCTAAAAGATCGATCGCAAAATCTTCGTAGCGATCTATAAAAAAATCTCCGTCTTCAACGAAAGCGAATTGATCTGCACCGATTCTATAAACCTTCATACTCTCTTTTTGGGCGATTTTTTTAACCAAATCGGTAAGATATAGCAAAATTTGATTACAAATTCTCATGCCGAAATAGTTATTCATCTTTCTAAAATCATCGATGTCCATAATGACTATTTTTGGCTTTCTCATATCATCTATATCTTTTTGTAAAGACGTTCGATTGGGAAGCCCTGTAAGCGGGTCAAAATAAAGTCGCTTTTCTATCTCGTTATTTTTAGAAACCAGCTCGGCATTTACGGTAGTTAATACAATCTGATTTGTTTTAAGTCGCTTGTAAAATAAAAAATACTGAAAAAGCCCGATAACCATCATAAAAGTAGTTACTATGATGGTGTTTTTCATATTTGCAAAAAACCATTCGCTAAAATAGCTGTCGTGAATACCTGAAATTCTGATGTTGTCCATCATGTTGTATCCGATTATAACATCATCGTATTTCTTAAAATAGCAAATTTTAGCTTTATTATCGGGAAGTAATTTTATCTCTTTATAGTAACCTTCGCTTATAAATTCTTGATATTTAACTTTGTCTATACCGCAAATTTCAACAGGCAAAGGCTCTCCTATAAGCTCAGGGTACCTAGAACTTGCCAAAACCACAAGCTCTCTTTCATCTTCCATCTCTTTAAGAACCCAAGAAGATAGAGCTTTTGTCTGCTCTGCATAGTTTTGAAACGTGGCTATATCTTGTTCGGCAATAGTATTATACAAAAGCTCGACGGCATTCATGTGAGATTTTACTTTAGCGTCGATAGTTATGTTTGACATACTGCTTACGGAGGTTTTGTATTTGGTATAAAATATATAGGATACAAGCATCAAAGAGCATATGATAAGTATGACTACAGGCAAAATTATAAATTGCGTTGTAGATTTTTTAAAATCAATATTTTGCATCCGACCTATTAACCTTTTATTAACACCAAGTTATATTAATCTTTTATAATATCACAATTTGATTAAAAAAGCTATTAATAAAATATTAAATATTTAAATTAAAAAATATATTATAAAAAAGAGTTATTGCAAAGCCTATTAAAATAACTGCACAACTATAAGACATATACTTTATAACTCTAGGTGAAATTAGCTTGGAGCTCTTAAAAATAGCAAAAGGCATAAGAGTTATCCAAAGCCCGATAGCAGTAATTAATCCTGCAACCATAACCCATGCGTATCCTGCAAAGCTACTTGCAAGAGTAGCCACACTTAGCCAAAATCCTATCGTATAAGGGTTGCTAAGAGTTGCAAACAATCCTTTAAAATAATTTTTAGCAAATTGTACTTTATCTTTATCTAGCGTTTTTTCAAGCTTGATTTGGTTATTTGCTCCTTTAAAGATAAGCCAAGAGATAAAAAGCAGATAGCAAATTCCAAAAATTCCGATCGCCTTTAAGATAAGTTCGTTTTGCAGATACTCCAACACTCCAAAACTAAGCAAAAGCAGATAAAGCACGTCCGCACTCATCGCTCCAAGACCGATAGCAAACGCTCTTAAAAACGAACTGAGCGCGGCGGTCATTATCATTATATTAATAGGTCCAAGCGGTATGGCTGCTGAAAATCCAAGCAAAAGCCCTTGCAAAAAGATACTCATATAGCTATGCCGATCATATATTTTTCACAAATATATTTGCTGTTGCCGTTTTTACAGATAGTCATAAAAAATAACCGATAGTCAAAAATCTCATCATCGCTACAGCACTCTTCATTAAAATTTACTCAAAAAGACTTTAACTCATACATAAAAGCAAATTTGACAAGCTGGTTCTATCCTCAGCACAACAAAACAAATCACATAAAGCGAGTCTAAAGTCTTATTATCTTAGCTCCAAATCCACCTTGATTTGGCGGCGCATCAAAGAATTCCTTTACGCTAGGATGAGTCTTTAAAAAATTCCTGACCGCAAAGGCAAGCTTACCGGTGCCTATCCCGTGAAAGACGCTAACCTCATCAAAGCCCATTATCAAGCTATCGGAGATAAATTTATCAAGCCTTTCTATCGCCTCATCGGCTCTAAGTCCGTGCAGATCAAGAGTAACGCTAGCCGTTTTTGGTTTTTGAACCTTTAAATTTACGCCTGACTTTGGTGCGCTTGGAGGCGGATTGCCGCTTTTTTTAAGCATCTTGATAGGCACTCTAAGCTTAACGCCGTCGGTTTGTATAGTAGCGTCATTTTTACTAAGTCCTACCACAACGCCTTTTATCTTATTATATTTTACGTTATCGCCGATTTTTAGCTCTATTTGAGTTGAAATTTCAGGCTTTATGATAGCTTTTTTAGCCTCATTGGCACTATTTAAGGCACGCTGTTTTTCTCTGGTATCGTCTAAATTTATAGCTCTTTTAGCCTCGTTTATAGCCTTAAAATACTCTCTTTCAAGCCTATTTATAGTCTCTTGCTCTCTTATTTCGTTTTGTTCTTTTTGCTCTTTTAAACTCTCAATGAGCAAGTCAAGCTTTTGCTCTTTCTTTACCGTGCTTTCAAGACGTTCTTTTAGCTCAACTTCCAAATTTAAAGTCTTGCTTATCATCTCGTTTAGATTTTCTTTATCTTCACCGTAAATTTTCTTCGCTTCGCTAACTAAATTTTGAGATATGCCGTATCTTACGGCAGTTTCAAAAGCATAAGATTTGCCGATAGTTCCTTTTAAAAACTCAAATTTCGGACGAGAATTCTCCTCGTCATAAAGGGCTGCTATGAGCTCAACCTCGCTATTTTTAGCAAGCAGCATAGCAAGACGCTTATGGTGAGTAGTGATGATCATCTTGATATCGCTCGCTATAAGCCTTTCAATCATCACGCTATATAGACTAGCAGCCTCTTCAAAGTCCGTTCCAAGCTCTATCTCATCAATTCCGATGAGCAAATTTTTCTTGTTAAAAAGCCTTGAGAAGTGAAGCATGCGCCCTGCAAAAGTAGAGATGTCGTTTTTTACATTTTGCGGATCTTCGATGATGGTATCAAACTCCTTAAAGCTTCCGATGTGCGAATTTTCAGCATCTATCCTCATAGGCAAAAGATACTTCGCTAAAAACGCCGCGGAAATTATTGATTTTAAAAGCATTGACTTGCCGCCCGCATTTACACCCGTTATCAAAAGCACTTTTTTACGAAAATCCACGCTCACGCTTTTTGGATTTTTAAGTGCAGGATGGGCGAAATTTTTAATAACTATATTTGACGAGCTATCGCTTAGCACAAATTCATAATCCATACTCTTAGCCATAAGCACCCGCGCGCTATAAGCGTCAAAGATATCAAAAGCCGAATTTATAAATTTCAAAAATAGCAAATTTTTGTGCATAACGCCACTCATAAGCTTGCAGTGCTCATATACTATCAGCTCTTTTTTATCCAAAAGCTCGCTTTGCTCTTTTTTAAGCTTTTCTATGTTTGCAGGCATTACGTAAAAGTATCCGCCCGAACTTCTTGCGACAACCGTGCCTTTTAGCACGTGATTAAACCCTCCGCGCACCAGCAAAGCTTCTTGAGCATTGATATAATGAACCTGAGTATCCACAAGATAAGGCATTATTGATTTTGAGTAGATAAGTCGCTTTAAATCAGCGTCAATCTGAGACTTTTTCATAGCAAAAGCCGATTTTATGTCTGCAAGCCTCTCATCGACCTCATCTTTTAGCTCGCCGTCTTTATCAAAGGAATTTGCGATTTTTAAAATAGCCGAAGGAATTTCTATCTTATCTAGCCACTCGCCAAGACGTCTTTCAAATTTAAGCGATTTAAGATACGAAAAATAGTTTATAATCTTAGCAAATTCATAAATTTCGCTGATATGAAGCACGGCTTGTTTGTTTAGCCTAATGAGAGCGTCGTCTAAATTCGCAACCTCGCCAGGCTCTTTAAATTCCACATTTGAAAGCTCTAAAATTTTTTCATAGTGAAGCCTGCTATCTCCTTGCATAAAAAGCGGTTTTTCGCGAGCCAAAAACGAGCCGAATTTAGCGATATACTCGGTTAGATCAAGAGTATGAAGCAGTCTATCCACCTACTTAGCCTCGCAACTTTTTATCTCTATTATGACGCTGCTAAGCTCTTTAAATTCGCGCTTTGCGACAAAAGACGCGGTGCCAAATTCGTAGTTAAATTTTTTATTACTTACTTCTATCTCCCCGCATTTTAATATTTTACCTTGATTAAACGCGCTTAAAAGCTCGCGGGTTTTAGCCTGACTATCTTCAAAAGTACTCTCATAAACATAAGCCAAACCTCCTACAACCACGATAAAAGAGGTTATTAAAATTTTAGCCTTTTTGCTAATCTTCTCATCGCTTATACTAAAGAGCAAAATAGCCACTAAAATAACTACTAAAACAAGTATAAACCTCATTATTTTCCCCTTAATTGATATGTGATGTCGCCTGCGCCAAATCCTATCACAAGTCCGTCATCAAGCAAATTCTTAACTCCGAATTCATCAAAAAACACAATACTGTCATCTTCTCTGCTAACGTGAGTGGTCATTATCGGATTATACTCTTTAAATTCCTCTTTCATATCTATCTCTATAGGCTCTTCGCCCGCCGCATAAACGGGCAGTATCACAAGCTCGTCAATGCCTTTAAAGCACTCTTTAAACCCTTGTAAATTTGCACTCAAGCGAGTATATCGGTGAGGCTGAAATATCGCCGTTATCTTTGAAATTCCAAGCAGCTTTGCGTATTCAAAGACCGATTTGAGAGTCGCTTTTATCTCGGTGGGATGATGAGCGTAGTCATCTATAAGCACAAATTTCTTAGTTGCCGTAAGTATATCAAAGCGTTTTTTTATACCTTTAAAATTCATCAAATTTTCACGAATTGAGCTTAAAGAGACCTCATTAATCGCAGCCAATATCGCAAGACTGGCGTCTATTGCGATATGCTCGCCCATGCCAAGCACTTCAAATTTGCCCAAATTTTTAAGATTAAAGGTAGTGTACGGCACAAAATCCCTTACTACCATGGTCATATCGGTAATATCAACGCTTGGATTTAGTCTGATAGCGTCAAACTTAAGCGTGCTTAAAAACTCATCTTCGGCGTTTATCACCCGAATTTTAGCTCGCTCCAAAAATCCCCTGTAAGCTGCATGAAATTTCTGCATATCGTATTCGTAGTGCTCCATATGCTCGGGCTCCGCATTGGTTACGATGGCCAAATACGGGTTTGAGTTAAGGAAGCTTGAGTCGCTCTCATCGGCTTCAAAGATGACGTTTTCATGAGTGTTGTATTTCATGTTTGAATTAAATTGCTTTGAGATGGCGCCTATGATGACAGAGCCCTCGACAAGGCTTGCAAGCATCGCCGAAGTGGTGCTCTTACCATGCGCTCCCGCAACCGCAAATACACGCTTGCCCTCAAGCACTATGGGCAAGGCTTCTTTGCGCGAAAGACACTTTATGCCGCGTCTTTTGGCTTCGATCAGCTCTATGTTATCCTCTTTGATCGCAGCTGAATAAATAACAAAATCCTGATCCGTTATCGCCTCTTTGCAGTGAGGCGTTATGACATTTATGCCTTGCTTTACGAGCTCTTTTGTCGTAACGCTCTCTTTGATGTCGCTACCGCTTATGATGTAGCCCTTTTCGTTTAAAAACCTCGCGATAGCCGATATGCCGATACCGCCGATACCGATAAAATGAACTTTTCTCAAATTTGACCTTAAATTAAATTTTAAATTTGATTATATCCAAAAGGAGCTTAGAGATATTGGTTTAGTTTTTTGATTTGGTTAGCTCATAACTCTCATCAATCAGATCAAAGACCGCCTCATCCAAGATATCGCTGCTTAAATTCACGCTTATCCAGTGCTTTTTGTTCATATGATAAGCAGGGAAAATTCTCTCATCATCTCTTAATAGGCTTGCCAGATCAGGCCTGCACTTTAAATTTAAGATGAAAGTTTCGCCATCTTTTTTAAGACTAAGTTTTTTATAATCAACTTTTAAGAGCAGGCAAAACCATTTTTGATTTTTCTTATGGCGAAAAATAGCATGCTCAGGATAGTTTTCAAAAACTTTTTCGTTTTTAACTCCGAATTTTTCGCTTATATATTTAAAAACGGCTTTTAGTTGCATTTGGTTTCATCGCTCTTTTTTAAGGCTTTCATTCAAAGATAGATTTATCAAATTTGCTAAAGAGAAAACTTTCTATCTCGCTCATCTCATGCTCTCTAAATTTACTGACATCGATTAAAATCGCCTGTTTAGAGCCAAACATAAGTGCAAAGCCATCTTTTAGCCTATAAATTTTAAAAATTTGAGAGTATTTAAGCGCAAGAGCAAAGTCGCCCTCACTCATATAAATTTTATCGCTAAATTTAAGCCGCGTTTCATATCTGTTTTTATCATGAATCGCATCACTACCCTGTTTTATCGCATTTAACGTCATCTTTGGCGTTAGATAAATGATGAATATCCTAAGGAATATCATCGTTACCGCAGCGCTTAAAATTCCCACTTCAAACCTGTCAAATTCATCTTTTACCGAAAAAAGTAAGAGCATAGAGCATATCGCAAATATGGTAACAAAGAAAATTTGCCTGATTTGACCTCTTGTGATAACGCGCACATACCGCTTTAAAAGCTCGTCACCGACGCTAAATTTACACTCAAATTCGCTTTGCATTTTAGCCTCTTGTCTTAAGCCTTATTTTGGAAGCTTAAATTTACGCAAATTTAGCTCGCCGCTACTCATATCAAGATAATAAAGCAGGTCTTTTTGTACGCTTAAACCCGCAAGATATCTAAGAGCCAAATTTGCCTGAAAGCTAGCTATAAACATAACTATAGGAGCGGCGATGCCTGCGGGTTTGATATCTGAAACCGCAAAAGCAGAAGTTAGCGAAGCTTTATCAAACAGACAAACCTGTCCGTGAAAGCTCTCAACAGACCCGTAAAGCCAAGGCACGCCCAAGCTCTTTGCGTATTCGTTTATCTGAGCTCTTGTTTTTAGATTATCGGTAGCATCAACGATAAGATCAAATTTAAGCCCTTTAGTCGCAAATTCATCAAATTTACAAGCATGAACCGTTATCTTTACGCCGTCATATCTTCGCTCAAGGCGACTTTTAAAAATTTCAGCCTTAAATTTGCCCTCATCTCCCATATCAAAAAGAATTTGGCGGTGGATATTATGCACGCTCACTTCGTCAAAATCGACAATGTGAATTTCGCCTATCCCGCTTGAACTAAGAGCATATCCAAGCGAACTTCCAAGTCCGCCCGAGCCGATGATAGCTATGCTTTTGCTTGCCAAATTCGCTTGCGTCTCCTCGCCCCAAAGCTGAATTTGTCTATGAAAATAGTTCATATAAATTTCCTTTTATTTATAATGCATCCAAATTCCCACATACTTCTTGCTTTAGTAACTTCCTTTTTGCTTACATCTACAAGCAACATCTCTTCGTTTTTGCCAAGCCTCGCCTCGATATCGCCAAGCGGATTTATAAGCATGCTGTCTCCGTAGAATTTCCACTGCTCGTCGTTTGATTTGTGATTTCCGACACGATTAACTCGCAGGATATAAAGATTATTCGTAAACGCGCGAGTTTTTAAGAGCTCCTCCCATCTAGCCCGACTAAAAAACGTGCAAGCTGACGGCATAAGCACCACATCAACTCGCTTTTTCATCATATACGCCCAACACGCATCAAAGTGAGCTTCATAACCAAACATCACGCCAAATTTTATCTTCTCGTGAGTAAATGTCAAAAACTCAAATTTATCATCAGAGTCGTTTTGAGAATTTGTAAAAAATTTCGCTTCGTTCCAATGAGAATACGGCATCAAAATTTGCTGTTTAAAAAATTTAGTCTGATTCGGGCTAAATTTACCGACCGCCTTTATAAGCTCTTTGCCTCTGCTTAATACGATAGGAGCGATGATCGTGATATCGTATCTCTTTGCGAATTTCGCCAATGTCTCGCGCTTGATCTCGCTTTGTTCTTTTATGATGCTTTTTGGCATACTTTCAAGCTCTTTAAAGAAGCTGTTTAGCACGTATTCTCCGAGCACGACAAGCTTCGCGCCGCTATCTGCACACATCTTAAAATAATAATCAAGCCTTAAGTCGCTGATAGGCTGAGTGGGAAGTTGTAGGGCGCAAATTTTACTCATTGGATATCTCTTTTATCTGAAGTTTTGCATTTTGTAAAATTTCCCCAGCCTCATCAAGCAGCCTCTTGCCCTCTTTGTGAAGCTTTACACTCTGCTCTAAGCTTAAATCATCCTTGTTTAACTTCTCTAAAATTTCATTCGCCTTTATCAGCTTTGATTCAAAACTATCTTCTTTTAAATTTTCATCATTTTGCATCCAAAACCCTTTTTACATATTTTTCAAATTTATCAACTTCAACCAAAAACGCATCATGTCCGTAGTTGCTATCTATCTGTATATACTCGCATTCGCAAGGTTTTTCAAGCTTGGCAATCTCATCAGCCATCTCCTTCATGCAACTTGGCGGAAATAATATATCGCCGCTAAATGATATAAGCGTAAGTCTCGCGCGAATTTGTGAAAGCGCATCGCCAAGGCTATCATAGTGCCTCGTGCAGTCAAAGATATTCATCATCTTAACGATATAAAGATAGCTTAGCGGATCAAAGCGCTTCGGGAAATTATGCCCGTTATACTCCATATATCTATCCACTTGAAAGCGTCCCGTAAGCTCGTAAAGTCCGTCGGTTTCTACATAGTTTCTGCCAAATTTCACGTCCATGGACTCAGGGCTTAAAAAGCTTATGTGACCTGCCATCCTGCCAAGCGCCATGCCGACAAGTCCGCTCTCGGCGATATCAACAGGATCGTATTCGCCGTCTTTAAACTCCCTATCGCGTAAAATTCCCTCAATTGCGATTTTATTAAACGCGATCGCCCAAGGCTTGGTCTGGTAGGTGCTTGCCATGATTATTACGTTTTTTGCAAATTTTGGAAATTCTATCGCAAAGCAAAGCGCTTGCATACCGCCAAGACTTCCGCCGATAACTGCGTGAGCCTGCTTGATGCCAAGCCTTTCAAAGAGCTTCATTTGAGCTTTTACCACATCGCTTATCGTTAAAACGGGAAATCGCAAACGATACTGCTTGCCTGTGCTTTTTTCTATGCTAAGCGGATTTGTCGAGCCGAAATTTGAGCCCAAGATATTTACGCAGATGACAAAAAATTTATTCGTATCAACCGCTTTACCCTCGCCTATGAAGCTATCCCACCAGCCGGGCTTTTGCTCGTTTTCATAAAATCCCGCCGCATGGTGCGAGCCCGTAAGCGCGTGGCAGATGACAATGACGTTGCTTTTATTTTGATTTAAATTTCCGTAGGTTTCATAAACAAGCTCAAAATTTGAGAGAATTCGACCGCTCTCAAGGTAGAGCGGCTCGTCGAATTTCTCTTTGCCTGTTTTTAAATTTAGCACTAATTGACTTTGTAATTCGGCGCTTCATGCGTGATAACTACGTCATGAACGTGGCTTTCTTTAAGCCCCGCACTCGTAATTTCTACAAATTCCGCCTTTTCTTGAAGCGTTAAGATATCTTTTGAGCCGCAATATCCCATCGCGCTTCTTAATCCGCCAAGCAGCTGATGCACTACATCTTTGATGCTGCCCACATAAGGAACGCGACCTTCGATACCTTCGGGCACAAGTTTATCTTGAGCGGTACCTTCTTGAAAATATCTATCCGAGCTTCCCTTGCTCATCGCGCCTATTGAACCCATGCCGCGGTAGGTTTTGTACTGGCGTCCTTGGAAGGTTATAAGCTCGCCCGGACTCTCGTCACAACCCGCAAGCAAGCTTCCCACCATGATACTGCTTGCACCTGCGGCAAGCGCTTTGGCTAAATCGCCTGAATACTTGATACCGCCGTCTGCGATAACGGGAATGCCATATTTTTTAGCTTCGTTTGCGCAGTCGTCAATGGCTGAAATTTGAGGCACGCCCACGCCTGCTACGATCCTTGTAGTACAAATCGATCCTGGTCCGATACCTACTTTTATGCCGTCAGCTCCTGCTTGCGCTAAGTCCTTAACGGCGGCAGGATTTGCGATATTTCCCACGACTACATCTACGTTAAAATTTGCCTTTATCTCTTTCAGTGTATCGATGATACCTTTCGTGTGTCCGTGAGCAGAATCCATAACTATCGCATCAACTCCCGCTTCCACAAGCGCTCTTGCACGGTCTATCTGCCCTACTCCGATAGCTGCTGCCACTCTGAGTCTGCCGTAGCCGTCTTTGTTGGCGTTTGGATACTCTTTACGTTTTTTAAGGTCTTTTATGGTTATAAGTCCTTCTAAATGTCCGTTTTCGTCTATTATCGGAAGCTTTTCTACGCGATTTGAGTGAAAAATTTTCTCTGCTTCATCAAGCGTGCAACCCTTTGGAGCGGTTATCAAAGGAGCCTTTGTCATTCGCTCTTTTACAAGCACTTTCGGATCGGTTTCAAAGCGAAGATCACGGTTGGTTAAAATTCCTATAAGCTTATTTGCCTCATCAACCACTGGCACGCCCGAGATATGAAGATCCGCCATCAGTGCCCAAGCTTCGCCGACCGTTGCGTCAGGACGTATGGATATAGGATCGATGATAACACCGCTTTCGCTCTTTTTCACCCGTCTTACTTCGCGCACTTGCGAGGCTATGTCCATGTTTTTATGTATGACGCCGATACCTCCAAGACGTGCCATCATGATAGCCGTCCTGTGTTCAGTAACCGTATCCATAGCTGCTGAGATAAGCGGGATATTTAAGCTTATATTCTTGCTAAAAACGGTCTTTACGCTCACCTCTTTAGGCAAAATTTCAGAGTATTGCGGGACTAAAAGCACATCTTCAAAGGTTAAAGCTCTTTTAACTATCTTCATTTTTATCCTTTTATCAAATTCTCTAAACTATACGCTCCGTCAAGTAGTGTCTGCTCGTCCCAAGCCCTGCCTATAAGCTGAGCCGAGACATTTAGTCCGTCACTTGTCTTTGCAACAGGCACTGATATCGCAGGAAGGCCTGCTAGATTTACGCTAATGGTATAAATGTCTGCAAGGTATGCTTTAAGCGGGTCTGCAAGCTCTCCAAATTTTGGAGCCACGGTAGGCGATACGGGCATTAACATGAGATCGCATTCGCTTAAAATTTTTTCATATCTTGCTTTCGTGTATGCGCGCGCCTTTTGAGCCTTGATGTAGTAAGCGTCGTAATATCCGCTACTAAGCACAAAGGTTCCTAGCAAAATTCGTCTTTTTACCTCATCGCCAAAGCCCTCGGAGCGAGAATTAATGTAAAGTTCTTTTAAATTTTTAGCCTCTGCGCGTCTGCCGTATCTTATACCGTCAAATCTGCTTAAATTTGCGCTCGCTTCGGCGGTTCCGATGATATAATATGTCGCTATATCGCATTTTGAGTTTTCCAAATTTTTATAAACTATCTTGTGTCCTGCCGTTTTTAAGATATCAATCGCTCTTAAAAGCTCTCTTTTTGTCTCTTCGCTTGCTTCATTTACGTAGTTTTCTATAACGCAAATAGTTAGCTTTCGCTCGCCGTTTAAATTTTGGCTTACTTTTTTATATTCGATATTTGCGCTTGTGCTGTCTTTTTCGTCATGCCCTGCGATGATATCATAAAGTATTGCGGCGTCTTCTACGTTTTGAGTTATGGGACCAATTTGATCTAAACTACTTGAATAAGCGCCAAGACCGTATCTGCTTACGCGTCCATAAGTCGGTTTGAAGCCGACACATCCACAAAATGCCGCAGGCTGACGCACGCTACCGCCGGTATCGCTACCAAGTGCGGCTATGGCTATACCGCCGCCTACCGCAGCCGCAGAGCCGCCGCTACTTCCGCCTGCAACGCAAGCGTGATTTAGCGGATTTAAGGTTTTGCCGTATATCGAGCTCTCAGTAGTGTTTCCCATCGCGAATTCGTCCATATTGGTCCTGCCAAAAGGCGCTAAATTCCCTTCTAAAAGCTTTTCTATGACGGTTGCGTTGTAAGGCGCTACGTAGCCTTCTAAAATTTTAGAGCATGATGTTATGCTCCAGTCTTTTACTTGGATATTGTCCTTGATCGCTATAGGAATGCCTTCTCCAAGCTTTGATATCGGTAAATTCGCAAGCTGCTCCACATAAGCTCCAAGCTTTTTCTCGGACGCAATCTTTGCTTCAAGCTCGCTTCTTAGTGATCTTATCTCCTCTTTTGAGAGCTTTAAAGCCTCTTTTAAAGTTATCATCTGTTTTCCTTAAATTTATTTACTAAAACTATCCCGATGCCGACTATGCATAAAATAGTAGCGATGGTGATTACGATGATGCTAAAGCTGATCGGCTCAGAGAGCATTTTTTAGCACCCTTTCACATCTTGGGCAAGTTTCGCCGTCATGTTTAGCGGTAAATTTCCAACACCTCGGACACTTAAATTTGCTTGACATTACAAGCTTAAATTTATCATGCCCGACTTCAAATTCAGCCAGACTGTCTTTGCCGTCAAGACTCTCTATCTCGCTTACCATATACCAATCCGTTATCTCATCCAAATCTTCGCTTAAGATAGAATTCGAGCTGGTTTGAAGCACTAGCTCAAGGGTTGATTTTATCTTTTTATCTTTTTTAAGCACGTCTATAAGCTCAAAGAATTTCTCTCTGCTTTGAACCAAAAGCTCGTCATCCACTTCAAATTCAAACTCAATCGGCGCATACTCAAGATCAAATGCGTCTTTGGCTCCATTCTTGATAATCTCAGGTGCATAGTCCATAACCTCATCGACCGTATACGTAAGTGTCGGCGCAATGAGCGGCAAAAGAACTCTTGTGATGATAGCCATAACGCTTTGAGCCGATCTTCTGCGATCATCGTCACTGCCGTCGCAATACAGCCTGTCTTTGCTGATATCAAGATAAATTCCGCTCAAATCCGCACTTAAAAAATTCATAAGCAGGCTAAAGCCCTTTGAGAAATCATAATTTCTAAATGCCGCTTCAGCTTCGCTAAAAGCTCTTCTGGCACGGCTTAGTATCCATTTATCAAGGATATTGAAATTTGAGGTTTGCAAATCCTGCAAGTCGTTTACGTTTGCAAGCAAAAATCTTATCGTATTTCTTATCTTGCGGTACTGCTCGCTAACTTGTTTTAGGATATTGTCGCTGATTTTTAAATCGCTTGAATAATCGCTCAGAGCAACCCAAAGGCGTAAAATTTCAACGCCGTAAGTTTTGATCACATCTTGAGGCGCTACGACGTTACCCTTGCTCTTACTCATCTTTTGTCCGTTTTCATCAACGGTAAAGCCGTGAGTTAAAACACTTCTATAAGGAGCTTTGCCTTCGGCTGCACAGCTTAAAAGAAGCGAGCTTTGAAACCACCCTCTATGCTGGTCGCTACCCTCTAAATACATATCCGCCTGATAACCGCCTGCATCATAATCGCCGCTTTTTAAAACCGCAGACCAAGTGCTGCCGCTATCAAACCAAACATCAAGGATGTCGGTTACTTTTTCTAATTTTTGCGGGTCATATTTGGAATTTGGGGCTAGAAGCTCTCTGATTTCCATATCCCACCAAGCGTCAGCTCCCTTTTCTTCAAAAATTTTGGCTACAAATTCCAAAACCTCATCGTCAAATATCGGTTCTTTCGTCTCTTTATCCCTAAAAAACGCGATTGGCACACCCCAATCCCTTTGGCGAGAGATACACCAGTCAGGGCGATTGGCAACCATGAGCCCTATCCTTCTTGCGCCACTTACAGGATAAAATTTCACCTTTTCTATCTCGCTTAAAGCAACCTCTCTTAGAGTTTTTCCATCTATCTTTGGCTCGTCCATAGCGATAAACCACTGCTTTGTAGCGCGATAAATAACAGGCTTATGAGTTCTCCAGCAAAACGGATAAGAGTGGGTAAATTTGCTAACCTTTAGCAGATCTTTGCCCAAAATTTCTAAAATTCTTTCGTTAGCCTTAAATATATGTATACCGACAAGCTCATCCACTACGTCCGCGCGGAAAAGCTTCTTAGTTCTAAGTGTAGAGTCGTAAAGTCCGCCCTCATCTACCGGCATGATAACCTCGATGCCGTATTTTAAGCTTATGTGATAGTCATCTTCGCCGTGTCCGGGAGCCGTATGCACAAGACCCGTTCCTCCGTCCATAGTAACGTGCTCTCCGAGGATAAATTTAGACTCGCGGTCGTTTAGAGGATTTATCGCATGTAGTTTTTCAAGCTCTGTGGCTTTAAATTCCTTAACGATCTCGCCTTTAGTAAGCCCTTCTTTAACAAGCTCTTCAATCATCTCTTTGGCAAATATCAAATTTTCGCTTGTGATTACGTAAATTTCATTTGGGTTTAAGCTGATGGCTTGGTTTGCAGGAAGCGTCCAAGGAGTCGTAGTCCAGATAACCGCTCGCGCTTCTTTTACGCCGAGTTTTTTAAGCGCCTCTTCGCCTAGTTTAAAGGCTACGTAGATGCTATAGTCCTCTTTGTCTTCATACTCTACCTCAGCCTCCGCAAGGGCTGATTTCGCCGCCCAACTCCAATAAACAGGTTTGCTTCGCTCTATCAAAAGTCCGCGCTTAGCTACTTTACAAAGCGTTTTGTAAATTTCAGCCTCAAATTTAAATTTCATCGTAAGATAAGGATCATCCCAGTCGCCGACTATGCCAAGCTGCTTAAATCCCTCTTTTTGGATCCCTATAAACTCTCTTGCATGCTCTCTACAAAACTCTCTGATCTGAGTTGTGCTCATCTCCTTTTTCTTCTCACCGAGCTTTACTTCGACCTGCTGCTCTATCGGCAAGCCGTGGCAATCCCAGCCCGGAGTATATCGGATCTCTTCGCCAAAGAAATAGTGAGTCTTAGTGATGATGTCTTTGAGTGTTTTATTAAGCGCGTGTCCGATGTGCAAATTTCCGTTAGCGTAAGGGGGTCCGTCGTGAAGGTTGAAACTCTTTTTAGCCTTTTGGCGTTTAGCTTTCATCTTGGAGTAGATATTTCGCTCGCCATACCATTTTTCCAGCCGTTCAGGCTCATTTTGCGGCAGGTTGCCGCGCATAGGAAACTCCGTGCTTGGAAGCAGGAGCGTATCTTTATAATCCATACTTTTACCTTGTTTTAAATTTGCAAATTTTATCTAAGCAGTGATTAAAGGCTACTGAAAATAGAGCTTTAAGCTAAAAATTTAGTGGATTTTTTTGTGATATAATTTCAAAAATTAAGGAGGTTTTTATGAAAAATGCACTTTTAATAATCGGGAAAGATTTAAGCATAAATGCCGCTTTTTTGGGATATATTTTTAGCTTTTATAAGGCTCATTTCAAAGAGCTTGGGGAGTTTAATTTCGCCGATAAAAGCGACAAAGAGCTGCCCTTTATCATAGAAAAACTATGCCTTAAATTTGACACTCTTACGATATTTAGCTCCGATGAAACATACGCGACGGTGGCTAAAATTTTAGCCACTTTAAGCTCGGATAAGCTTGAGCTAAAAGATGAAAATACGCTTGCCTTAAGCAAGGCTGTTAAGGTTTCAAAAGATAGCTTTTTAATAAATTTAAACACAACGCAAGTAAATTTACTTAAGGCAAATCCGACTTGCGAGCTTCCTGAAATTCTCATCAAGCCAAATTTAAATTTTGAGTATTTTAATTTAGTCGATATCGATAAAGAGAGTGCGAAGATCCTGCTTGAGCCGATAGCCAAAACTTACGAGGTTCAAATTCACTTCTCGGAAATCACTAAAAATTTGATAATAGTACGCGCAGAAGCCAATAAATTCGGTCAAACAAAAGGCTTTATAGAAAGTGCGGTCAATCTATTTTCAAACAAAATAATTTTAGGCAGAAATTTCATAGAGCATATCGCTAAAATTTTGATTAAAAACGAGCTTAAAATCACATTTGCAGAGTCTTGCACCGCAGGTCTTATCGCAGCAAAATTTACAGCCACGGCAGGAGTATCTGCGGCATTTGACGGCGGACTTGTGACATATGCAAATGGGATAAAGCGCGACTGGCTTGGGGTTAGCGATGAAGTGCTTAAAACTTACGGCGCAGTTAGCGAGCAGTGCGTAGAAGCGATGTTAAGCGGCGCACTTACATCAAGCGGAGCTGATTTTGCACTTGCGGCAAGCGGTGTAGCAGGACCTGGCGGCGGAAGCGAAGAAAAGCCGGTCGGAACGGTATTTGTAGGTGCACTTGCAAAGGACGGAAGCAGTATCGTTGAAAGGCTAAATTTAAAAGGCGATAGAGGCTATATCAGAGAGCAAAGCGCCCTGCACGCTTATCTTTGCTTACTAAAACTAAGACCAAGGCTATTTTTTAGACAAATTTAAATCGCCAAAATTTATCTGAAAATATCTATTTTGCTGAAAATACAGAACTATTTTTATAAAAATAGAATTAAAAACGGCTTAGTAAAATTTTAATTTACTAAGCCGAAAATTACAAATTTTATAAGCTCAAAAAGCTAAGGTAAAATTTCGACTAAAATAAATTCTAATTATAAGGTTCGGTTTTAAATCCCTGTCTTATAAGGCTCCCCATACCACCGTTTAAATTTATGATATTCATCTCTTCTGAATCGATCATTGAGGCTGCATTATAGCTTCTGCTACCGCTTCTGCAAATTATCGCGATAGGTTTTTTCAGATCAAATTTCTTAGAAAGCTCTTGCAAGAATCCATCTTTATTATAAGGATCAAAAGTAATGAGCTGTGCTCCTTTGATAACACCTGTTTGACGCCACTCCATAGGGGTTCTTATATCAACTATCTGCTCGTAGTTTTTGATATTATCAGGCGTTACATTGACATGCTCTATCTTGGCTACCGCAAGAGAGGCTAGAATGGATAATACAATAAGTTTTTTCATAATTTTACTCTTTTAATAAAAATTTTCGTTGTATTATTATAAAAAACAGTAAATAAAAGATAAATTTAATCAAATTTCGTCCTTTATGATAATTAATATTATAATAAGAAATAAATGCTACCATTACAAAAAAATATTATTTTAAAGGATAAATATGAAAAAAAGTTTATTGGCACTTAGCCTGCTAGCGGGCTTTGCACTGGCTGCAGAGGTAAATATCTACTCTGCCAGACACTACGATGCGGATAATGAAATTTACAAGCTGTTTGAGCAAAAAACAGGTATCAAAGTAAATGCAACTCAAGCAAAAGCAGGAGAGCTTATTAAAAAGCTTGAAGCTGAAGGCGACACTTCTGCAGCGGATCTTTTCATCTCGGCTGATGTTGGAACGTTTTTTAACGCCAAGGAAAAAAATCTTTTACAACCTGTAAAATCAGACTATCTAGAAAAGACGATACCTTCTCAATACAGAGATAATGAAAACCAATGGTTTGCTATCTCAAAAAGAGCAAGAATCATCGCCTACGATAAGAGAAATTTCGATCCAAGCGGTATAAAAACTTACGACGATCTTACAAAGCCTGAGCTTAAAGGCAAGCTTTTAATAAGAAGCGCAACTTCAGGATACAATAGATCTCTTCTAGCGTCAATCATAGCTAACGAAGGAGTAGAAGGCGCTAAAAAATGGGCTGAAGGCACGCTTAAAAACTTAGCTCGCGATCCAAAAGGCGGTGATAGGGATCAAGCTAAGGCTATCTTTGCAGGAGAGGGTCAAGTAGCCGTTATGAACACTTATTACATCGGACTTATGCTTACATCTCCAAAACCTGAAGATGTAGAAGTGGCTAAAAATTTAGGCGTGATCTTCCCAAATCAAGCGGATAGAGGAACTCACGTAAATATAAGCGGTATCGCACTTACAAAAGCGTCTAAAAATAAAGAAAACGCCGTTAAATTTATGGAGTTTTTAGTTAGCCCTGAAGCTCAAAAGATATTTGCGGGCATTAACTACGAATATCCGATCAACAAAGAAGTTGAAGCAAGCGATGTGATTAAAGCTTTTGGAACATTTAAAGAAGACACAACTCCGCTATATAAAGTTGGCGAAAATATCAAAGAAGCCGTCAAAATCTACGATATGGTCGGCTGGAAATAAGTGAATATCAAATTTTGGGCGATTTTTATCGCCCTTATCATCTTAATCCCGATTTTTAGTATATTTGTTGAAATTTCCTTCGGCGATTATTCGCTGCTTGGGCACTTTTTCCAGTATCTATTTTTAAGGTATGTTCAAGGAACATTTTTTGTAGCCATCGGAGTTTTAACCCTTAGCATCATCATAGCTACGATATCTGCGTGGATAGTGGCTAACTACAAATTTCCTCTTTCAAATTTCTTTGAATATGCCCTAATGCTTCCACTTGCCATACCTGCTTACATATTTAGCTTTTGCTACGTAGGCATCATGGAATACGGCGGATATTTTCATAAAATTTTTGGCGTTAGATTTGAGTTTATGAATATTTACGGCGCGATATTTGTGCTAGCTATGTCGCTTTATCCTTACATATATATGTTTGCTAAAACATCTTTTAAAACGCAATCTCAAACGATATTTGACACCTGTAAAATTTACAAATTAAGCCAGTTTCAAATTTTTTATAAAGTCGCCATCTTCATCTCTCGCCCCGCAATCATAGGAGGAGCGATGCTTGTACTCATGGAGACGCTTAGCGATTACGGAACGGTTGCGTATTACGGAGTTGAAACGTTTAGCGCGGGAATTTTCAAGCTATGGTTTGACATGGGCGATTCTTACTCGGCATCTGTTCTTGCGGCGATGCTAATGGTATTTGTCTTCATCATCATGATATTTGAGCATTTTAATAAAAACTCCAAAAGATACAGCTTCAACACCCACAACACATCAAAGCTCACCGCTAAAATCAAACTTAGCAAATTTGGCTCGGCAGCTGCCTTTTTATGGTGCTTTGTGCTATTTTGCCTTGCGTTTTTATTTCCTTTTATCTGGCTTGTTTATTGGAGCGTTAAGACTATCGGCTCGTTCAAATTTGAATTCGTGCAAATGGCTTTTAACTCGCTCTTAATGGCTAGCGTAAGTGCGGTTTTGATAACTGCGATTAGCTTTTTTTTGGTGTTTGCGACGCGCATCATAAAAGATAAGAGGCTAAATACTTTTTTACTCAAAGCAACCTCACTCGGATATGCACTGCCGGGAGCCAGCATAGGGCTTTGCGTGATTATCGTATTTGGATTTATAGATAGAAATTTCAGCCTTCAACTTCTCTCATCTAGCTTTATCGTTCTGATATTTGGCTATATAGTAAGATTTCTAGCCACTTCAATCTATGCCGTAGAAAGCGGCTACTCTAAAATTCCAAGCAGCATTGATGATGCGAGCTTGCTTTTAAACAGATCAAAATTTACTCTGTTTTTCAAGGTTCATTTTCCGCTACTGCGCCATTTTTTCTTTTTGTCGCTGATAGTCGTTTTTATCGACATCATCAAAGAGCTTCCGCTCAGCCTCATCTTGCGTCCGTTTGGCTTTGAAACGCTTAGCATAAGGGCGTTTTTTTATGCGACCGATGAGAGACTTTACGCGGCTGCATTGCCATCTTTACTGATAGTTCTGCTATCGCTTGTTGCAGTGGTCTGGCTTGAAATAATATCTAGGAAAAAATCATAATGGAAATTTTAAAAATCAAAAATTTAAATAAAAAATTTAGCAATCTACAAATTTTAAAAGATATAAACATAACGCTAAATGAAGGCGAAATTTTAAGCATTTTAGGAGAGAGCGGGTGTGGCAAGAGCACTCTGCTTAGAATTATTGCGAATTTGGAAAGCAAAGATAGCGGAGAGATAGAATTTTGCGATGTTTGCGGTGTTGCGATGATGTTTCAAAACTATGCGCTTTTCCCGCATTTAAATGTCTATAAAAACATCGAATTTGCCCTTTTTAAAATGCCTAAAAATGAGCGAGAAGATCGCATAAAAGAGCTTTTGCAAAAATTTAAGATAAGCGAACTAAAAGATAAATTGTGCGATCAAATTTCAGGCGGACAGGCTCAAAGAGTCGCCTTTGCAAGAGCAGTAGCCAATAGAGAAAAACTTTTGTTGCTTGATGAGCCGTTTGCAAATTTAGACCATAACTTAAGAAGCAGCCTTAGGCTGGAGCTAAGAGATATGATCAAGCAAAACTCCCTTAGCGCGATAATGGTGACTCACGATAAGGAAGATGCGTTTTTACTAAGTGATAAAATAGCCCTTATAAAAAACGGCAAAATTTTAGCCATAGACACTCCTAAAAATTTATATTTTCATCCTCAAACTAGAGAAATAGCGCTTTTTCTAGGGGATATGAACTGTATAGATAAAGATATGGTGACAAATTTACCAAGCGAATTTCAAAGCTGGCTTCAGGATAGAAATTTTATGTTTCGTCCTGAAGAGATAAAGCAGGGTAAAACTTATGAGGCAAAAATTCTAAAGGCTCAGTTTTTGGGCGCATTTTATGAGCTATTCTTAGACTTTGAAGGGATTAAATTCAAAGCTATCGTTAGTTCAAATTTGGATATCAAAGAGAATTTTAAATTTGACTTGGTTTAAATTTAAATCACAAATTTATAAATGAAACAAAAACACTCCCATTAACTTTACTGATATACAATTCTTAAATATTAACACAAAGGATTTCGTATGAAAAATATTTTAATTTCCCTAGCGGTCATATCAATGCTTTTGCTTACCGGTTGTTCAGACAGCAGCAAAAAAGAAGTTAAAGATAAAGTAGAAGCCACAAAAGAGATGACGGAAAAAGCGGTTGATAAAACTAAAGAGATGGCAAATGATGCCAAAGAGGCAACAAAAGATATGGCGAACAAAGCTATGGATAAGAGTGCTGAAATGGCAGATAAGGCTAAAGAAAAGGCGGTAGAGATGAAAGACGCTGCTAAAGATATGGCTGAAAAAGCCATAGATAAAACCAAAGAAGTAGCAACAGAAACAAAAGAAAAAGCTGCCGATATGATGGATAGCGCAAAAGAAAAAACTATGAATGCAGGCGAGAAAGCAAAAGAGATGACAAAAGACGCTATAGACGCTACGAAAGAAAAAGCCTCGGAGATAAAAGATGCAGCCGGCGAAAAGATGCAGGATATAAAAGAAGGTGCTAAAGATATCGGTGAAAAAGCCATGGATAAGACAAAAGAAGGCGTCGATAAACTAAAAAATTAAATATCGTAATTTACAAACTAAGCGATGGCGCTCGGCTATCGCTTTTACTCTTTTTTACTTCTTATAATATTAACAAAATAAAAATAGCTATATTAACTTTATTTATATACAATAGCCTAAATTTTAAAAAGGATTTGTAATGAGACGAATTTTAATACCTATGTCAATATTGATGCTTATATTCTTAGGTTGTTCAGATAGCGATAAACAAAAGGCTAAGAATGCTGTTGAAAGCGCTAAGAACATCGTAAATGAAGCCATAGACAAAGGTGCCGATGTAGCAAATGAGGCTTTAAAAAAGACTGAAAATTTCAGACAAAACGCTAAAGATATCACCGATCAAGCGCTAATCAAAGGAAAAGAGATCGCAAACGAAGCTAAAGATATCACCAAAGACGCTATAGACAGCGCTAAGGAAAAAGCAAATGAAATACTAGATAACGCCAAAGAGAAGATGGATGAGATAAATAAAGATCCTATTGACGACGGAATTATCAGAACTTAAATTTATAAAGGCGAGAATGCTCGCCTACTTTGCAAATTCCTACACTTAAATCTCTCGATCACCTAAATTTACATAAGTTTATTTATGATTTAAAACTACAATATTTATTTTTTAAATTTAAATCACAAAGAGCTTGAACAAAGCTTAAAATTTATAAATTTAGCTAAATTTTAACCGATGAGTATTATCGAAAACACAAATACAAAATTTAATCCAACATACAAAACAAAATTTAAAGCATAAAAACTAATGTGATATAATCAAACCAAGCATAAATCTTTCATGAAAGGAGTTTTATATGAGTGCTTCTAAGCTAAATATTAACGGTAGCGATAATGAAAGAATGCTCTCGCCCGTTCCTATGAGTGAGCGCAGACCGACTTTTAACCAAGTAATGGTATGGGTCGGTTTTGGATATGTCGTTACGGGTTTATTTGTAGGTGGCGTACTTGCAGGCTTTGGAAACAAGCCTGGAGTATCGCCTGCAACGGCTATATGGGCTATTATTCTGGGAATGGGCTCGCTTAGCGTCATTACCGCCCTACTTGGTATAGCGGCTCAAAAGACCGGTATGAGTCTAGCTCTTATCTCGCGATACTCTTACGGGATAAAGGGTGCAAATTTGCCTATTACCATCATGGCTCTTTTAACTCTTGGCTGGTTTGCTAGTATCACTGGCATGGTTGGTCAAATTTGGGGTTCATTTATCGGCAATCCTACCGGAATAACCGTATTTGATCCTGCAAGCATAGGATATAGCGGTATAGCACCTATAACGCTTGAAGTATTTTTAGCATGCTTTATATTCGGCATAGTTTTTACCGTAACTGCATATATAGGCATCAAAGCGCTTGAAGCCATAGCTATTCCCATAAGCCCCGTAATCTTAATAATAGCCGTAATAGTAGGATACGGAATGCTTAAAGAGGGTGGCGGACTAAATTCATTCTTTGAAAAGACAAAAGATATAGGCGGTCTTGGTCTTGGAAATGCGATTACCGTAGTGGTTGGAAGCTGGATAGCAGGAGCGGTAATGGGAGTTGATCTGTTTAGATTCAACAAATCCGTTAAAGCAGTCATAGCAGGAGTTTTAGCGTGTTTTATCTTCACAAATCCTATATTAAACATAGTAGGGTATATAGGCGCCGTATCAGTAGGGCAGTTTAATTACGTAGAGTGGATGCTTACAAAGTCGCTATTATTAGCCCTTATTGGTGTTGTAGCATGGACAGCTTCTCTTTGGACAACAAACAATGCCGAGCTTTACTGCAACTCGCTTTATACGGGTCCAGTGTTGTCATCTTATGGCATAAATTTGGATAGAAGAACTCTTGTTTTAATAGCAGGTATATTAGGAACCATACTTGGCTCGCTTGCATTTTATCAGATATTTTTTGCAGATTTTATAACCATACTGGGTACTTTTGCGCCTCCTTTGGCAGGTCCTATTATTGCGGATTATTATCTAGTAAAAAAACAAAATTATGACATAGAGGCGTTTGACAAAGAGCCAGATTATCACCCTGCAGGAGTAATATCCTTTATCATAGGTGCAGCTCTTGGATTTATCTTCCAGTACTTTTTACCACTACCATTTGGATTGCCGTCAGGACTTGTGGCTCTTATAATAACAATCGTAATATACCCTATAATTAAAAATTACATCAAAAAATAAAGGAGAGATTATGAAAAAAGTAGTTTTGAATGAATTTAGTACCAGAGAATTGATTGAAAAATTTAAAAACAAAGAGATAGATAGTGCGATAACGATATTTGGAAGCTGCGAAAGTCATGGGTCACACTTGCCGCTTGGTCCTGATTTATTTGTGCCAGAAGAAATAGCCAAAAGAGCCGCAAGAAAGCTTGATAGCACGATCGTAGTACCTGGCGTTCCGTTTGGAACTTCTATCCATTACAATCAATTTCCTATGTCAATAACGCTTAGATTTGAAACCACTATCGCAATAGCTGAAGATATGTTTGAAAGCCTTATAAATAACGGAATAAAACATATCATCATACTAAATGGTCACGATGGAAACATCCCGGCTCTTGAAATCGCAGCAAGAAAAGTAAAAGATAGACATAAAGATGCTGTTTTGGTGTTTATTCCGGCATGGTGGAACATAACGGGAGCAAGACTGAAAGGTGTTTTTGATGTATGGGACGGGCTTGGACACGGCGGAGAAGGTGAGACTTCTATAACTATGGCAGTTAAGCCGGAACTTGTAGATTTAAAATACGCTAAATGCCAAATGCCAAACGATGTAATTGATATGGGTGAATTTGCAACTATAATATGGGATATAAAAGAGATAAGCCAGACTGGAGCAACCGGAGATAACACAAAGGCTACTTTAGAAAAAGGTCAGAAAATGCTTGATTGTGTTACTGATTACGTCGTAGATCTCATTAAAAACTTTGAAAAAAGAGAGTGGAAATACGATCATAGAAAGTAAATTAAATATGTCCGCAATGCAATTTTTGCGGACATATTTTTATAATAATAAATTTAAATAACCATTTGAAATCAAAAAAATTAATAAATTTGATAATTTTATACTAAAATACAATATTAGGCAGAACTTAATAAGTAAAATTTTATAAAATTAATATTTGAATTTAATCCATGGTAAAAACTACTCTAAGAATAAGAGAATTATTTAAAAATTAAAACATCAAACATTCAATAAGAGATTGCAAGTATATCCTTATAAATTTATTCATATTTATTCTCAGTTAAAGCGCAAATATACGTCCTCTATCTCGCATGCAATAGTATTTTACTTAATTCGTATCAAAAATCAGAAGGTGGTGTCCTCAGCGAGATTCGAACTCACGGCCTCAAAATTAGGAATTTTGCGCTCTATCCTGCTGAGCTATGAGGACATTTAAAGAATACAAAGTACATCAAATTCAGTTTAAAAACAAAAATATAAATTCTTTTATATTTTTTTAAAATAGGTTTTACAGACTCTTTTTATAATAAATTTCTATTTTCTGTAAAAATCAAGAATAACTCTATTCAAACCTATTTGATTATTTATAGCAACTTTAAATACTACGATATAAAATTTTATTGTTTTAAGTAAATCTATTTTGGTTGATAAATTTAAAAAGGGCGAGAAAACCTCGCCCGAAATTTTAGCCATTTCTCTTTTTGATAATCTCTTCGGATACGTTTTTAGGAACTTCCTCATAGTGATCAAATTCCATAGAATACGTAGCACGACCTTGAGTTTGACTTCTAAGATCCGTTGAATAACCAAACATCTCAGCAAGTGGGCAGAATGCCGTAACAATCTTATTACCACTTCTTTCATCCATAGAGCTGATCTGTCCGCGGCGCTTATTAAGATCGCCGATAACATCACCCATATAATCCTCAGGAGTTTCAACCTCAACCTTCATCATAGGCTCAAGGATAACTGCTCCCGCTTTTCTAGCACCTTCTTTAAAGCCCATTGAAGCAGCAAGCTTAAACGCCATCTCGGAGCTATCCACTTCATGGTAGCTTCCGTCAAACAACGTAACTTTAACATCCTCTACCGGATATCCTGCAAGAACACCGTTTTGAAGCGCCTCTTTACAACCTTTATCAACAGCAGGGATGTATTCTTTAGGAACCACACCGCCCTTAATATCATTAACGAACTCATAGCCGCTACCCGGCTCAAGTGGCTCAAGACGCAAGAATACGTGTCCATATTGACCACGTCCGCCTGATTGTTTAGCATATTTATACTCTTGCTCAACTGTTTTGCGGATTGTCTCACGATATGCAACTTGTGGCTGACCAACCTCTGCATCAACCTTAAATTCGCGAAGCATACGATCAACGATAATCTCAAGATGAAGCTCGCCCATACCAGATATAATTGTTTGACCACTCTCTTCGTCTGTTCCTACTCTGAAGCTCGGATCTTCTTGTGCAAGCTTTTGAAGTGCAAGTGCCATTTTCTCTTGGTCGGCTTTTGTTTTTGGCTCAACCGCAACAGAAATAACAGGCTCAGGGAAGTCCATCTTCTCAAGTATTACTTTATCTTTCTCACTTGCAAGAGTATCTCCTGTAAGCGTATTTTTAAGACCGACTACGGCACCGATCTCGCCTGCGTGAAGAACTTTAATCTCTTCTCTTTTGTTAGAGTGCATCTTTAAAAGACGACCGATTCTTTCTTTGTTGCTTTGAACGGTATTGTAAGCATAACTTCCGCTCTCAAGCTCGCCGCGATAAACACGTATAAAAGTAAGTTGTCCTACAAACGGGTCTGTCATAATCTTAAATGCAAGAGCCGCAAATTCGCCGTTATCAGTTGATTCTACAAGAACCTCTTGACCGTCTTCATACTGACCCTTTATAGCCTCGATCTCATCAGGAGCAGGCAAATAATCGACAACAGCGTCAAGCAAAGGCTGAATTCCTTTGTTTTTAAACGCAGTTCCGCAAAGCATAGGCGTCATACTCATTCTTAAACAACCAGCTTTTATGCCTTTTTTAATCTCTTCTTCGGTTAACTCTTCACCGCTAAAGAATTTCTCCATCAAGCTATCATCTGTCTCAGAAACAGCTTCAACAAGCTTATTTCTATATTCGTTCGCTTTTTCTGCTAGCTCGGCAGGAATTTCTTTTTCCACATAAGTTGTAGGCTTACTTTCATCTTCCCAAACATACGCCTTCATCCTTACAAGATCGATAACGCCTTTAAAGTTATCCTCAGCTCCTATTGGAATTTGGATAGGCACAGGGTTTGCTTTTAGCCTATTTTTAATTTGCTCTTCAACGTTAAAGAAATTTGCGCCGATTCTGTCCATTTTATTTACAAAAACTATTCTTGGAACGCGGTATTTATTAGCTTGTCTCCAAACCGTTTCAGATTGAGGTTGAACACCACCAACTGAACAAAATACCGAAACCGCTCCATCAAGAACACGCATAGAACGCTCAACTTCAATAGTAAAATCAACGTGGCCCGGAGTGTCGATAAGATTTATTTGATGCTCTTTCCAATAAGCGGTAGTAGCCGCAGAAGTTATAGTGATACCTCTTTCTTTCTCTTGCTCCATCCAGTCCATAGTAGCAGCGCCGTCATGAACCTCGCCAAGCTTATGGCTAAGTCCTGTAAAAAATAAAATTCTCTCGCTAGTAGTCGTTTTGCCAGCATCTATGTGAGCGGCAATACCGATATTTCTAACCATATGAAGTGGGGTTTTTCTATCTGACATGAATTTTCCTTCTTACCAGCGGTAGTGAGCAAATGCCTTATTAGCCTCTGCCATTTTGTAAGTATCTTCTTTCTTCTTAAAAGATGCACCTTTTGAATTTGCAGCATCAAGTAGCTCGTTAGCAAGCTTATCTATCATAGTTCTTTCACTTCTTTTTCTTGCATAGCCGATTATCCATCTGATTGCAAGAGCTTGCTGGCGTGCAGGACGAACCTCAACAGGAACTTGATATGTAGCACCGCCCACACGACGTGATTTAACTTCCATGATAGGCTTTACGTTTTCTATAGCATCGTTAAAAACATCTATGCCTTTAACTTCGCTGTTTCTCTTCTCAATAGCTTTGATAGCACCGTACATAATCTCGGTGGCTACGCTTTTTTTGCCGTCATACATAAGCGAGTTAATAAATTTAGTGATTACTTTATTTCCGTAAATCGGATCAGGTAAAACTTCCCTTACAGGGGCTTTTCTTCTTCTCATTTGATTATTCCTTCAAATTTTTATAAATTTTACTCAAACGCAACTAAATTAAAAGCGCGTCTGCGAACCTAATTTTATTTCTTTGCTGCGCCTGCTTTAGGACGTTTAGCACCGTATTTAGAACGTGAAACCGTTCTTTTTGCAACACCGGCCGTATCAAGAGCACCGCGAACGATATGATATTTAACACCCGGTAAGTCCTTAACCCTTCCTCCGCGAACTAGCACAATGCTGTGTTCTTGTAGGTTGTGACCCTCACCGCCGATATAGCTAATAACTTCAAAGCCGCTAGTTAATCTAACCTTGGCAACTTTTCTCAAAGCAGAGTTTGGTTTTTTCGGAGTTGTAGTATAAACTCTCGTGCAAACGCCTCTTCTTTGAGGACACTCTTTTAGCGCAGGTGATTTTGATTTTACAATCACTTTCTTACGCTCTTTTCTGACCAATTGATTTATGGTTGGCACAGTAATTCCTTTCGACTAAATTTATTAAAAAGACCTAATTATATTTAAATACAACTTAAATTAATGTAAATCCTGTATTTTTGCTGAAATTTAATCAGCTTTTAATGCGTATTTGCCGCTACCCGTAAATAAAATAGACAAAGCAAGAGTCATATAAAGATATACGATTTCGGCTTTAAATCCACCGACATTAGTAAGCTCAAACAAATTTGCAAGACCGTGAAATGAATACAAAATAGTAAGGCATGTCCCAAGAAGCAAGACGCTTCCTATCCTTGAAAAAATTCCTAAAATTATCATCAATGGAGCCAAAACTTCTCCGACATACGCGAAATAAGCCATAAATTCAGGTAAGCCTGCTTTAGTAAGGATAGCCTTTACTCCGCCGATTCCGTTCATGATTTTGCTAAATCCGTGTGTCAAAACACAAATTCCAAGACCAAGTCTTGCAACAAGAATTCCTAAATCTAAATTTTTCATATTACTCCGATTAAATTTTGATGTTTTATTTGTTAAAAATAGAATTTGATTAAAAGCTCCGCCAAATTTAAAGGCGGAGCAAAATGTTAGTTTTGTTTTAGCTTGATTTTTTTATCTTGATAAAGACCTGTTCCAACAGGTATCATGCGACCTAAAATAACGTTTTCTTTTAGATCCTCAAGATAGTCAAATTTAGCAGCAATACTTGCCTCTGTTAAGACTTTCGTAGTCTCTTGGAAAGATGCGGCAGATATGACGCTATCACTTCCTATAGCAGCCCTTGTAACACCAAGCAAGATAGGCTCTGCTATGGCAGGGTTTCCGCTCATGCGCATAATTCTTTCGTTTTCTTCCTTGAATCTTGCGCGTGAAACCATATCTCCAACGATGAAATTTGTATCTCCGCTGTCTATGATCTTAACCTGTCTTAGCATCTGAGAAACGATGATCTCGATATGCTTATCGGCAATCGCAACGCCTTGAGAGCGATAAACTTGTTGAATTTCACTTATCAGATAGTAGTGAAGCGCTTTTTCGCCTAAAATTCTAAGCACGTCATGGCTTGAGATCAGACCATCTGTTAGCTTCTCGCCTGCATGGATAAACTCCCCGCTTCTTACTTGAATTTGACGAGTTTTATCTATCAGGTATTCAGCGGTTGTGCCGTCTTCTGACTCGATGATAATTCTTTCTTTCGAGCGAAGAGGTTTATCAAATCTAACAACACCGTCAATCTCTGCAATGATAGCGGTATTTTTCGGGCGTCTTGCTTCAAAAAGCTCACTAACGCGAGGAAGACCTCCGGTGATGTCTTTTGATTTTGCTACCGCCTTTGGAGTCTTAGCTAAAATTTCAGCCTGCTCTACACTAGCTCCATCTTTTACAAATATCGCGGTCTTTGGCTCAAGCTGATATCTGATAAATTTTCCGTCTTTTGTCGCGATAACTATCGTAGGCTTGATGCCTGAAGGCAAGTATTCGTTGATAACCAAACGGCTTTGACCGGTTGTTTCGTCATACTGCTCGGCAGCAGAATACCCAGGCTCGATATCCTCATAAGTTACCGTTCCTGCTTCTTCGGCTATCGTAGGAGTTGAGTACGGATCCCACTCTGCGATAATAAGTCTCTCTGCATCCGAAGGCTCAGCCAAGATCGTTTTAGACACTACTATATCGCTATCGTTTACTTTTATGACCGAATTTCTAGGTATATAGTAACGAACCGCTTCCCTATCTTCCTCATCGGCTACAACTACAAATAGGCCCTTTTCGGTTACTAAATGTCCTTTTTTTATATCTCTTATACGCTCTAAATAGTCGCCCTTAAGGACATAAAATTTAAGCACTCCGTTTGCACCTGCGGTTATCTTTTTAGTTATAGGATCTCCGTCTTTTACCTTTATCTCGCTTGCAAACGGGATACGATTAGGTACGTTCCAACCCTCTTTAATAACCTCAACTATACTTTCGTTTTCTTTT